>NZ_CDLUDY010000152.1:0-4454 GCF_975968855.1 Petrachloros mirabilis | reverse complement strand
TTGGCGCGGTCGATCACTTCCTTCGTCGCGTAGCCTCCGATGATCCACGAATCCGGATCGGCCCGGCGGGATTTATACGCCTTCAACCCGATTTTCAAATACATGAAAATCTGCTGCTGGACAGGGTCACCGACGCCGGACTGGGGAAGACTCAGTGTCTTTTCGATCTTCTTCCGCCAACGCCGATCGTCGTAACGCGCGGTGATCAACTGCAACATGGTCTTTCCGAGTTCAGCATCGAGCGGCATGTTATCCTTCGCTCCTCTCTTTCACGGTCAATGGAACCGTATCGCTAAATCCTGCATCCTCAAGAACGCGCATGGCCCTGTGATGGACCGATGAAGGCACATAAAAGAAAAGACCCTTGTATTCACTGCCGAGCACTGTACTGAGTACTGACTCAGTTCGAAAATGATCCAGCCTCAAAGAGTAATCCACTCCTTGTTCCGTCAACACCTGCTCCGCACGGCTCGCATCAGACACATTGCCGACAATTAATACGAGATAGAGAGGAGCATCGAAGAAATCGGCCTCTCGACGCGCCATAGCTTCTAGGGCTCACACCTCAACCAAGATGCTGCTTAAAAAATGCTTTTGCGCGGGCCCAGGCATCCTTTGCCGCCTCAGGCCTATAGACACTCTTGTCATTATCCCGAAAGAACGCATGAGGCGCGCCGGGATAGGTCTTAATTTCGCCTGACTTATTGTACTTTTTAAGCGCCACCGCGAGCCGTTGTACATCAGCCTTGGTGATCCATCCGTCGTCTTCACCATAAATGTACAGCACAGGGGCTGCGAGATTTTTCAAAGGGGTGTCAGGATTCGGCACCTGCCCGTAGAAGGGTGCTGCAGCCTTAATGTCGGTGCTGACGCAAGGGAGCATAAGTGCGTAGGATCCGCCCATACAGAATCCCGTCACACCAATCCGGCCTGCATCGACTTCCGGAACCGTTTTCAAATAGGCCACCGTGGCATTCAAATCTGCCAACCCATCATCCTGTTTCAGCGTATTCATCAGTTTCCCCGCCTCGTCGGGATCAGTCGTCAAAGCGTTACCCAAACGTGAATAGAGATCAGGAGCGATCGCCACATACCCTTCTGCTGCGTATCGCCGAGCTATATCCTTGATATGTTCGGTCAGACCCCACCATTCCTGCACGACGATAACTGCCGGGCGACGCTCCTTCATCTGCGGTGCCGCCACATACGCCCGCATTTTTACATTCCCACTTGAATATTGAACCATCGTTTCACGGATCGAAGCCATACAGCACCTCGCTAAGAAAGTTCGTAAAGACTAGTTGTGCGTGTTGCAGGCTAGAAACATGAAGGAATCTGCCTCTTGCCTAAATCCGAAGACTCAACACTCAAAACTCAGCAGTCGTAACTTGACTCGAATAATCGGCTAATTCCCTGCCACCACCATTTCTGCGATCTTCAAGGTCGGGCTGGCGATCCGCCCACGGAAAACCAGGTCGCTGCCGACGATATCAATGTCCTTGAACATCTGTTTGAGGTTTCCTGCTATGGTGATTTCCTCCACCGGATACGCGAGCTCGCCGTTCTCAATCCAAAAACCTGCAGCCCCTCTCGAGTAATCGCCGGTTACCATGTTGATTCCGAACCCGATCAGCTCAGTGACATAGAGGCCGGTTTTCACTGTTCCGATGATCTCCTCTGCAGTTTTTGCCCCCGGCACAAGATAAAAATTGGTTGGGCCGACTGAAGGGCTCTCCCCGACACTTCGGGATGCATTCCCGGTCGAGGGCAACCCCAGTTTCTTCCCCGAATACGTGTCCAGCAGATAACTCGTCAGTACCCCCTTTTCCACTACTAAGTTTTTCCTGGTTGGAAGCCCTTCACCGTCAAAAGGCCGTGAGCCCAGTCCGCCGACCATGCGAGCGTCGTCGCACACAGTGACGAAGTCCGGCGCCAGCACTTTCCCAAGCTGACCGGCGAGAAAAGAGGCTCCTTTATAGAGGGAATAGCCGGAGATCGCCCCGCACAAATTCCCGAGTAAACTGCCGGCCATTTCCTGATCGAACACGATCGGCACGCGTCTCGTCCCGACTTTCCTGGCTCCAAGCCGCCTGACGGCTCGCCTGGCCGCCTCAATTCCAACCGTTTCGGGCGCGTCAAGCTTGCTGAATTTCCTTTGCACCGCATACCAGGCGTCCCGCTGCATACAACCGGTGATTGGATCTGTTGCAATCGGCGAAACAGCGACCGAATAGCTCGAGCTGCGATATTCGCCGAGGAAACCGTGGCTGTTACCCAGCACGACTCGGCCGGATGACGAATCGAAGTCTGCCCCCTCGGAATTCGTGATGCGCTCATCAGCCGACATGGCTGCCGCCTCTGCCCGCTTAGCCAATTCGATCTGCCGATCTGTATCCAGCTTGGTTCCATCATAGAGATCCAGATCCGGCTGTTCCCTGGCCATTTGATCCGCCTCGGGCAGGCCTGACACAGGATCTTCGACCACCGCCTTCGCCAAGGTGCAGGTCTGCTCGACAAGTTGCCGAATGGAATCGAGAGAAAAATCAGAGGTGGACGTGCAAGCAGATCGCTTACCGACAAAAACCCGGAGGCCCAATCGCTTTTCCCGTGCCTTGCTCAAACGATCAACCGCGCCCAAGCGCACCTGCACGGAGAGGTTTTCCCCGTCGGCAATGACGACATCGGCCTCCGTCGCCCCGCCTTGGCGAGCCATCCCGAGGATGTCGGCTGCCAGCTGTCTATATCCGTTCGTTTGCTGTAATGTCCCGTTCATAACGCTTCAATTCTGTTGTGTGCCACCGACAGTGATCTCATCAATCCTGATTGTCGGCAGACCCACACCCACAGGCACCGACTGCCCCTCTTTGCCGCAGGTGCCGATGCCCTCGTCGAGCTTCATGTCGTGCCCGACCATCGAGACTTTCGTCAGAATCTCCGGGCCGCTTCCGATTAAAGTCGCTCCTTTCACAGGCCTTGTGACTTTTCCACCCTCAATGAGATACGCCTCGCTGGCTGAGAACACAAATTTTCCATTGGTTATATCAACCTGTCCGCCGCCGAACGAAACCGCATAGAGGCCTCTGTCGACCGATTTGATAATGTCTTCCGGGTTCGACTCCCCGGCGAGCATGAAGGTATTTGTCATGCGCGGCAACACGATACTTTGATAACTTTCCCGCCTCCCGTTACCTGTCACTGGAATACCCATGAGGCGTGCATTCAGTTTATCCGTGATATAGCCTCGCAGAATGCCTTTCTCGATGAGCATTGTCCGGCTGGTCGGTGTGCCTTCATCGTCCATATTGAGCGAGCCACGACGGCCGGGCAATGTTCCATCGTCGACGATGGTGCACACATCGGACGCCACACGTTTACCAAGGAGATTTGAAAATGCCGAGGTCTTCTTGCGGTTAAAATCCGCCTCAAGGCCATGGCCGATTGCTTCGTGCAAGAGGATGCCCGGCCAGCCCCCACCGAGCACAACCGGCATCACCCCTGCCGGAGCCGCAACGGCTGAGAGATTCAGGATCGCAATGCGAGCAGCTTCCCTTGCGTAGTCCAAGTAGCGATCACCCTCTTGATAGAACTCAAATCCTACTCGTCCGCCTCCGCCGAACGAGCCAACCTGCCGGTTGCCGTTTTCTTCCGCAATGCAGGTGACTTGAAGCCGTGACAGGGGCTGGACGTCGCCGATCAACGTCCCATCGGACGTCGCCACCATGACAATCTTGTACTCTGTATTGAACGAGGCCATGACGTTCTTAATCCGAGCATCATATCGCCTGGCCTCGATGTCGATCTCATTCAACAGCGTCACACGATCCGCCGTAGCCACTTCAACCTGAACGCGCTCTACCGGATAGAGATCTCGCGTCGGACGGTGCTGAACCGGAGCCGGAACTGTCTGCTGGCCGGCAGGGGAATCGGCAATATATCGGGCTGTGTCGGCCGCAAGTTCGAGATCCTTCTTGGTCAACTCGTCAGAATAGGCAAATCCGGTCTTCTCACCGGCTGTAGCGCGCACGCCTACTCCTTGCGAGATGCTCTTGGCCGCCCGTTTAACGAGAGATTCTTCCATCGAAACGGACTCGGACACGCAAGACTCGAAATATAAGTCTGCGTAATCAACGTCCCGAACCTTCACACGCCCCAGTGCAGCGACCACTTCGCGCTCGGTGACGCCGAAGGAATCTAACGGAATAAGTTGTCCCATTAGGTAAAGTCCTCGATGCAGAGCAAAGGTTGTGCAAAGTGCCGAGTATAGCTGATTCATTTCCGGATCCGCAACGAGCACGCCTCCAACTCTCGGCTTTTTCAAGGAATTTACGAAATATCGTTTGACATTACCCCAGGTGGCCAGTAGACTTTCGTTACCTACCCATACGTACTTCATACGAAAGGATCCATACCAAGCCATCGCTCTATGGATAGCAGGCAAGCCTTTAGCATCGACC
>NZ_CDLUDY010000151.1:0-3753 GCF_975968855.1 Petrachloros mirabilis | reverse complement strand
TCTTGGATGACCGCCGATCTCATGTCGTAGGCGGTCGCCGGATCGGCCTCTCCGGGTTCGCCGTAGAATATATAGACCAACTTGTCCGAGGCCGCCAGGCCGCCGACAGCTAATAGCGCTACCGCCAACAGCAATAACACGATTGTCTTGCTTTTCACTTGTTCCCTCCTTGCTGTGAGCCGATTGTCAATAAGCCAATTCCTTTTTGACAACGTGAATCCGTCTATCACCCCCTTACGGAGAATTTCAGCCTCGCCATACTATGGTTCCCCCGCTTTTTTGTCAACGTCCAAACAAGCGCGCGCAAAGGCAACCATCTTGTGAAGCGATGCTAAACGGTGACTCCTCATCTTCGAGTGAGACGCTCACTGTTGAAACACACCCAGCTCTTGGAGAATTTTGTCGATTTTCACTCTTTCAGCATCATCCAGCGGCAATTTGGGACTACTAGAAGAGCCGCCGCACAGCCCCATCTTGTCGAGGGCGTATTTCAGCGCCTTCTGCGTCTTCCCGGCGTATTCGAGATATCGAAGTAAGGGGAGCATCTTCTTGTAGAGCGTCCACGCGGCATCAAGATCCTTCTTCTCGGTCACCAGATCGAACAGGTCCACCGCCATCTTCGGGAAAACGTTGCCGATTACGCACACCCAGCCGATCGCTCCCATGAGGAAGAACTCGTAGGCCAAATCCTCCCAACCGCAGAAAACCCCGAGTTTGTCGTCGGTGAGCTGACGGATCTCGGCGATACGCCGGAAGTTCCCCGAACTTTCTTTGATGCAATCGATCGTGTGCAGCTCGGCGAGACGGGCGACCGTCTCCGGCTCGATGTCGACTTTGGAAGTAAACGGGTTGTTGTAGATCATGATCGGAAGATCGACCGCCTCGGCGATGCGCGTGTAGTGATTGACGATCTCATCGGGATCCGGGGTGTAGTACCAAGGCGGAAGGACCAGCGCTCCGGCTGCTCCCAGGTTCTTTGCCTGTTGGATATACTCGATCGCCTTTTCCGTGGTTTCCGCGCTCGACCCGACCACCACTGGTGCGTTACCGGCCGCGGCCTCGATCACCGTTTCTGTGACCCTCCGCTTCTGCTCGTCATTGAGACTGGCGAACTCTCCCGTGCTCCCTAATGCGATCACGCCATGAACGCCCTGATCGACCAACCATTCGACGTTTTTTCCCATCCCTTCGTAGTCCACCGCCTGATCAGCAGTGAACGGGGTGACGAGGACAACATATACACCCCGAAGTATCCCCATCTTTTTTCGCCTCCTTAGTGCAATTGATTCTCCTGTTCGAAGCGATCGAATCGCAGCGGCTCCACCGGAACAGTCGTCGGCCTGTCCACAATCATCTCCGCGATCACTTGCCCTGTCATCGGGGCCAAACCGATTCCGTCGCCTTCGTGTCCGGCGGCGATGTATAGCCCTGGCACCGAAGGCACAAGCGACACGATAGGAAAATGATCCGGTGTCCACGGACGAAGTCCTGCATAAGACCGAATCACGTTGATGTTCTTGATCGCGGGGAAGAATCGCAGGGCCCGCTTGGCCATCAGTCTCAGTACCTGTAAATCGGTACGGGTATTAAACCCGACAAATTCGCGGCTGGAGCCGATCAGGAAGTTCCCATGTCCGGTGGGTTCGTAGACCATCGCCACGCCGTAGGTTTCCATGTCGGGTTCGACGTCGCGTTTCTCACCGAACTTGGCCAATAAATAGCCGAACTCCTGGAGTTTTCGTCGCGCTCGTCGCGGCGTCCTTTCCGCAACCAAAATGTGTCCTTTGCGGGGTTCAATGGGAACGGTTACCCCCGCTGTCCTGGCGATCTGCGGTGTCCATACTCCGCATGCTAAAACGACCTTCGAGGCTAGCATTTCACCACTAGACGTGGCGACACCGAAGACCGCTCCGGAATCCTCCTGCAGAAGGGCAGTGACCTCCGTCCGCGAGTGGACAGACGCTTTATTGCGTTTGGCCGCTTCCACAAAACCGTACACCAACGCCATTGGGTTCAAGGACGAGTCTGAAGCGCACTCCACTAACCCAACAACGTCCCGGGGCAGAAGCGGCTCGTCCTCGAAGACGGCATTGCCTTCGATGTATCGCATCGGAAGGCCAGCGTCTTTTTGCTGCTTCACCCAATCGCGTGCCGCTTTCTCCTGCGCTTCGTCCTCTACGACGAGGACACTTCCACGTTGCGCGTAGTCGAGGTCGTAATCGAGCTCATCGACAAGTTGGGCGAGCAATTGCTGGCTCTTCAGAGTGAGTTGGCTGTCGTATCCCGGCTTCTTGTCGGTGCATAGGACGTTCCCGTCGCAGGCGCTCGATGTGCCGGATGCGATGTCGCCTCGTTCTACCAAGGCCACATTGATTCTTTCCTGTGAGAGATAGTACGTTACGGCCGCTCCGATTACCCCGCCGCCCACCACAATTACGTCGGCTGTGTCAATCATCTGGTATCCCCGCTAACGCGCCAAAGGTCACCGGCACAATAGGGAGTCTGATGGTATCAGGCTTGATCTTCTCCAGCGGTGTGCCCAGTTCTTGTGCCAAAAGACGCATCACGATCTTTTCGCAGGTGCGTCCCTGACACAATCCCATCCCCGCTCTGGTTCGCCGTTTGATGCCGGTTACATCCACGGCACCTTCGTGGATGGCCTGTTTGATCTGTCCGACGGTGACTTCCTCGCAGCGGCAGATAATGATCTCGTCATCCATTTCTATGGCTACTCCTTAGATCTGTATACCTCGTACGATTGCTGCATACTCGCGGGGCACAATCACCGTAATCATTGCAGTCCGATCGTTGGCTTTGGTGTTGACGACCTTAACCACTTCCGCCTTACAAACCGGTTTCCCGTCACGATTTACTGCGGCTACATTCTGCCCCACCTCAGGCAATGGCAGGTACTCATGGGGGGCCGTCACCGCAGCCAATCCGTCTGAATAGGTCAAGTCGACCAGAAAGATGGCCAACCCGGGACATCGAGGAATACACAGCCCACATCCGATGCATTTGGTCTCATCGAGTTGGGGGCAATTCGTGATCGGCGTCCCAACGATAATGGCATCATGAGGACAAGCCTCCTCACAGGGGTTACAGGGGATTTCCTGGGGGCATTCGATGACGACGACAGGTCCCTGTAGCATTCGGTCCTTTGAAGGGTAGCCTGGAGACCGTTCAAGCTCCGCTTGTGACACATCCCCATTTACAGCTACTTCTTTGGACATACTGTCTCCCCCAGGTCAACGAGCTTCTGTTTGGCATCCTGTATCGGCTGACAGAATGGGCCCCCTCTTAGTCCGCACAACCGATCGGCAATTGCTTGAAGCTCCTTTTTGTCGTAAGCACTCGTTTTGCCCATTGCGGAAGCCGCAGCAATCCCTGCCAGCTGACCTTCGTCTAATGCCGTACTCGCCTCTTCAATACCGGAGACGTCGCCCGCCACATAGATTCCAGGGACAGTGGTCTCCAATTGGCCGTTGTGAATGGGAACCCAACCGCCCAACACGGATGAGTTTGTGAGTTGGCATCCTGCGAGTGAGGCGAGACGGGTGTTCGGACGAAGCCCTATTGCCACACAGATCGTGTCGACATCGACTCTTTTCTCGCTACCAGGGATTGGTCTCCACGTGTCGTCCACCTTCGCAATGACGGCACCACTCACGCGTGACTCTCCCAACGCGCCAACAATTGTGTGCGAGGTCAGGATCGGGACGCCCGCACGGCGGACCTTCGCTGCGTGCACTC
>NZ_CDLUDY010000150.1:0-19082 GCF_975968855.1 Petrachloros mirabilis | reverse complement strand
CCTACAGCAGTTGTGTGGATCTCCTCGCGCAGTTTCGCGAGATTCACATCGGGTACGCCGACAGCTACATCCATCGCCAGCATCAAATCCACGCAAGTAATCCAACGGCCCTAGGAACTGGCGGCACGCCATTCATGACCTACCTGCAAAAACATTTGGACGAAACGAGACAGCTGCTTGCCGTCTAGGCAATCAGTCAACCGCCGGAAATTTCCGGTCGGATTCACTCTCTGTTCAAGCGAGAATTTCGCGGATGGCCTTGATAAGATCGTTGGCCCGGAAGGGTTTGGCGATGAAGACAAACGGGCGGTTCCCGACAGGCTCCAGGATCTGGTCGGAGTAGCCGGACATGTATAACACTCGTGCATCGGGCATCGTCTCATGCACCTGCTTGGCAAGCTGAGGACCGGTCATCCGGGGCATCATGACGTCGGTGAGGATCAGACTGGGTGGCTGCGTCATCTCCTGCAGCCGCTGCAACGCATCCATCCCATCTCTCGCTTCATAAATCTCAAAGCCTGCAACCTTGAGCATGTCACGCACTGCCATACGAACATCTCCGTCGTCTTCGACCAACAAAATTCTGTAGCGGCCATCGGAGACCGGTGAAATCGAGGCTTGCACCTCCAGAGGGTGAAGCGGTTCGGACCAAGGAAGGCCGACCGTGAAAACGGTGCCGACATTGCACTCACTGTTCACGTCGACAAACCCGCCGTTTTGGCGAACCATGCCATAGACGCTGGCTAATCCCAAGCCACGCCCTGTTTCCTCTCCTCCTCGAACAAAAAACGGTTCGAACAGATGACGCTGTAACTCTGGAGCAATGCCACGTCCACGATCATGAACAGCTATTCGCACGTACATCCCGGATTTGACTGCTCGCTCCTTTGCCGCTTCCTCTGAGAGACTTCCCACCACGGTTGAGATTATGAGACAGCCTCCCTCAGGCATGGCATCCCGTGCATTCGTCACCAATACCATGAGCATATGCTCGATCTGCTGAGGATCAGCCATGACCGTTGCAGGATCTGGGTGTATCACCGTCTCTAGCGAGATGCGGTCGCCTAGCACGGCCTGAACTTTTGGAATTAATTCACGAAGAGTCACGTTCAGGTCGAGAAAAGTCGGGCGCACCACCTGATGATGGCTAAACGCGACGAGTCGCCGCGTCAGCTCGGCAGCCCGATCGACCGCTCCTTGGATTTGTCGAATCGGATTCATTGATTCGGGAACTTCAGTTTCATTGGAAACCTGCTCACTGGCGCCTGTAATGATAGTGAGCAGATTATTGATGTCGTGCGCCATTCCACCGGCCAGTCGGCTCAACGCCTCCATTTTTTCGACTTTGTGAGCCGTCTCCTCCATGCGCTTTTGAGCCGTCACGTCCGTAATGGTTTCGATTACGTGCACACGGCCCTCATCCGTCACGGCTTTCGACCATTGAACCAACAGATGCTGATTATTAGGAAGTGCCACTTCGTTAATCGTTACCTGGCCGGACTGAACAGCCTCCGGCATCTTGCAAAAATCGCAAGGAGCTGGACATCCGGCAATGCCTTCGTGGCAAGTCCGTCCGGAAATGTCGCCGAGTTGTCTCAACCCAGTCTCATTTTGAAACTGTACAATGTAGGAGGCGGGATCAATTACCGTCACCATCACAGGCTGGGCGTTCAATAATGTCTGGGGATCGTACGAGGGTCGAGAAGTTTTGTCTGAACCGGCCATACCCTAATCCCTTACGCACCCACAGACATATAGATATAGATTGTTGGCAGATTTAACGAAGGCACAATCTGTACCCTGAAGCCGCCATCACGTGTTTGTACTAGAAGATTCAGGATTCCTTAATTTTCAATATTCTATCACCAAGAAACTACCATCTACAGGCAGGTACAATAGGTACTCTGAATCGATCTGGATACATACCGTGACTGGAATTTGATTCACTGCGGAGGAACCTACCAGGCTTTCCTCATTGACATGATTGGGCCCCAGCGTATAGTTGTTCCTGTCCCGAAGATTAGGAGGTTACATGTCGCTCATGTGTTCTCTCTCGGTCTGCAAGGCGCAGCAGGGCATGTGCGGCCACGAGAAGGCGATGCTCAGCGTTGCCATTCTCGCAGTCGTCGGAGTCGGCGCCTATGTTCTGATGGGATAGCCGAGCACCTCTATCGTGCCGGTTCCCGAACCCTTCACAGAAAGGGAGTGAATGGCTGTGCCAATTCCACCCACCGTCACACATTCCAGGGTGCACGACCTGAGCCTTGCCCGGCAACTTGTGCTCGACGAGCTGTTCGATCTGCGCTTGTACAAGGCCTTGCGGAAAGTCACGCTGCCGGATGTACATCAGACCCTCGACGAGCTGATCACTGTCGAGACAGCTCACCTGTCGTTTTGGAAAAAGTTCTTCGATCTCCAGCTCGATGAACTGGACATAGGCCGCAGGATCAAACTGTCCATTATCATATTCGTGTGCAAAGTTTTTGGTTCGACGGCGGTACATCTGGTCCTGGAGGCAATCGAGGTCCATGGGGTGCGAAAGTATTTAACCATCTGGCGTGAATACCAAGGCCATCCTCTGGGAGAAGCCTTGCGTAGCATCCTGATGGACGAGTTCAAACACGAGGACGTGCTCGTCACGGCACTCACGGAGCGGAAAATCAACGCCGAAAAGATCAGAAATATTTTCTTGGGATTGAACGACGGGCTGGTGGAAATTCTCGGCGCCGTCAGCGGGTTTTTCGGAGCCTTCGGCAGCGCCACCATGGTCTTAATTGCCGCCTCGACCACGGCTGTAGCCGGCGCCCTGTCAATGGCTGCGGGAGCGTTTCTCGCATTGAACTCCGAAAAGGAGGTGAAGACAACAGAGATCGCGAAGAAAATCTTTCTCGGCGAGCTATCGGAATCCAGTCCGATGGAAGAATCACCGCTCTCGTCGGCCTTAGTGGTGGGATCGGCCTATATTACCGGTGCGCTCGTCCCGGTGCTGCCGGTCCTGATCGGAGCCAGGAATGCGCTCTTTTCCGTTTTCACTGCTGGGCTGATGGTGATACTGGTCTCAACCATCCTGGCCTTCCTGTCAGGAATGGACATTAAGCGACGAATCCTGTTGAACCTGATCATCATCACCCTGGCAGTCAGCGTCAGTTACGGAATCGGGATTCTCGCGAAGAACTATTGGGGCATTTCGGTGTAACACCTACCGGGCAGGAGCCATCGGCAACTCCCTGGAGTCATCCCCGTCCCTTTGAATACGCAAACGTTCCTCACGGGAGGCTTCGAGGACACTGTGCAACATTTCATCCGTCAGCCGCGTGAGTTTCGCAGCCGCATCCTTCATATCTGCATGCTCCACCGCTCGTGACAAGACTTCGGCTTTGGTGGCCCCCTTCTTCTGACCGAGGAACGGCTTGAGGATGAGGTAGGCAACATCCCGAACGGGCATAAAACGAAGAAATCGGCGCAAGAGCCGAAAGGTTTGGAGAGGATATCGGGTCAGCTTGTACAGGAACAGTTTCCTCAAACCCTCCTGCCTGACCCTGTTGATCACTTCACCGGGCAAACAGGTGGGATCGATTTCAGAACACTTGAAATACTTGTACCAATCCGCCGCTTCGCTCACGAGACCGCGCTTCACATATTCCTGCCAGAGCGGCGTGCCCCGATAGACGCACAACCGGTTGAATCCAAACGTGTCAAGCGGCAATTTCGAGGCAAAATCAAACGTGGCCTGCATGTCCTCGACAGTTTCGTCCGGGTTGCCGACCGTGAAGAATCCGTGGACGATTTCGATCCCGGCCTTTTTCGCATTCTTAACGGCAGTGGTCACTTCTTCCAGCGTCTGCTCTTTCTTGAGTCGATCAAGGATCCTCTGACTGCCGCTCTCGATACCGAACATCACAGTCCGGCAATGAGCCTTGGCCATCGCCGGGAAGAGATGCTGCGCGACCGAATCGACACGTCCTTCAATGCCCCACTGGATCGTCAAGCCTTCGTTCATCACACCGTTGCAGATCGCTTCGATCCGTTTCGGCTGTAAGAGGAAGTGATCGTCGACGAAATAGACTGACCCGTAACCTTGCTCCTGAAGATATTTGAGTTCGGCTACCACATGCGCGGAGCTTCTCGCACGCCATTTCCCCTCGTTGAAAATTGGAATGTCGCAGAACACACAGGGCCAGGGACAGCCTCGCGACGTTTGCATTGTCGTGAACCGTTCCATGGACAAGACCGCCGGCACGTCTAACGGCATCGACTCCACGAAGTCAAGCTTGAGACTTTCACGATCCGGAAACGGCCATTGATCCAAGTGCCGCTCCAAGGTGCGGTTGGGATTGTGAACGACCTTCTCGTCTTTCATCCAGGTCAGACCGGATACCGCCTCCGGATTGTCCAGATTGGCCAGCAAGTCGAGCACAAGCTGTTCCCCGTCCCCACGGCAGACAAAATCCACTTCCGGACATTGCAATTTGACCAACGGCGCATTCAAGCTGGCAAACACACCGCCGAACGCGAGCTTCACCGTTCGATTCGAGATCCGAATCTGCCTTGCCAGCATTTTGGCGTAGGGGTAGCTGGTGGTGCTCAAGAAACTCAAGCCCACGAGATCGGGCTGTTCGAGATTAATCCGTTCCACAATCACTTCGTTCGGCGTGTCCGGATGGGCCTGGTCGAACATGACACACTCATGCCCGGCCTGCTTCAACACGGACGAAAGCGACATAATCCCGATGGGGGGAAAGCCCATGACCCGAATATTGCCGTTTTGTGCCAGTGTTCTTGCGGGGAGGGCGTAGAACTGCGGATCACGTACGTGGATGAGAAATACTCGCAATCATGCTCCTAGGTCCGAGACCGACGTAAAAATTGGAGAACTTACCGAGGGAGTATCTGAACAAGGGCAATTCGGGAAGGAACGTACAACCAGGCTGACAGTACCACGTTCCGTGGCTGAGGGGAAGAGAATAGATGGTTAAGAGGCCAGAACATTCCTCATGACGATTTCACAATGTCGACCAATCGGATAATCACTTGCATGAGAAATCTTACCTTAGGCATGTGCGACCGGAGAAATTTCCTCTTCAGCGGCCGAGGGCCTGCTTGACAGCGTTCCCTATCTCAGCCGGATTCTTCACCACCTTCACACCCGCCGCCTCCAGAGCTTTCATCTTCTCTGTCGCGGTACCTTTACCTCCTGAGATGATGGCACCGGCATGGCCCATACGACGGCCTGGAGGGGCCGTGATCCCGGCGATGAAGCTGATCACAGGCTTCTTCACGTTCTTTTTGATGAATTCGGCGGCTTTTTCCTCTGCATCACCGCCGATCTCGCCGATCATAACGATCGCCTGGGTCTCGTTGTCCTTCTCGAACAAACCCAGGACATCGACAAACCCGGTGCCATGCACCGGATCACCGCCTATTCCCACGCAGGTGGTTTCTCCTAATCCAAGCGTTGAGAGTTGATGGACGGCTTCATACGTTAGGGTCCCGCTTCGAGAGACGACACCCACCACACCTTTCTTATGTATGAATCCAGGCATAATTCCGATTTTGGCTTCATCCACTGTAATAATGCCAGGACAGTTTGGCCCGATCAGTCTCACATCACGGCCACGGAGAGCCCGTTTCACCTTGACCATATCATTGACCGGAATACCTTCGGTAATACAAATGATCAGCTTGATACCGGCATCAGCGGCTTCCAAAATCGCATCGGCACAAAACGGCGGCGGCACAAAGATCAGCGAGGTATCGCACTCGGTCTTCTTGACCGCATCCACGACGGTGTTGAACACCGGAATGCCTTCGACTTCCTGTCCCGCCTTGCCCGGCGTCACCCCCGCCACCATTTTCGTCCCGTAGGCTTTGCATTGTGTCGCATGGAACGAGCCTTCCTTGCCCGTAATCCCCTGCACCACCACCCGCGTATTCTTGTTAACGAGAATGCTCACGGTGCTCTCCTTTAGGCTGCTTTACCGGTCAATTTCACAATCTTCTGAGCAGCTTCCCATAGATCATTGGCAACTTCGAGCTTCACACCTGATTCGGCTAACAGCTTGCGGCCTTCCTCCGCGTTGGTACCTTGCAGTCGGACAACCAAGGGCACCGCAATATTTACTTCTTTAGCCGCTTCGATCACACCATGCGCGATCCGCTCGCAACGGACGATGCCGCCGAAAATGTTGATGAAGATGCCTTTGACGTTGGGATCCTTGAGCAGAATGCGGAAACCAGCTGCCACCGTTTCCTTTGTCGCACCACCACCAACGTCCAAAAAGTTCGCCGGCTCGCTGCCAGCCAGCTTGATCACGTCCATCGTCGCCATGGCGAGGCCGGCCCCGTTGACCATGCAGCCGATGTTGCCGTCGAGCTTTATGTAATTCAGACTATGCTCAGTTGCTTCGATCTCCAACGGCTCTTCTTCGTTCAAATCACGCATCCGCTGGACATCCAGATGCCGAAAGATCGCGTTGTCGTCGAAGGAGACCTTCCCGTCCAATGCGACCAAAGTCTTTTCCTTTGTGATGATCAATGGGTTGATCTCAACCAACGCCGCATTCTTCTCCATGAAAAGGCGGTAGAGATTTCCAAGCATCTGGACGAAGGGATTGATCACCACCGGTTCGATATTCTGAAGGCCGAGCGCAAAGGCTACGTTACGACCGTTGTGTCCTTGGAATCCAACGGCTGGATCAATCGCCTCCTTGATGATCTTCTCGGGGGTATGGGCCGCGACTTCTTCGATTTCCATCCCGCCTTCGGTGCTGGCAATGAAGGTCGGCCAGCCGGTATCACGATCCACCAGAATAGAAAGATAGAGCTCCTTCGCGATATTCGCCCCTTCTTCCATTAAAAGACGATGAACCTGGCGTCCCTTTGGACCGGTCTGATGGGTCACCAGCGTCTTACCCAGCAACTCCTTGGCCAGTCCGGCGACGGCGCCCTTATCCTTCGTAATTTTCACGCCACCCGCTTTCCCGCGCCCCCCCGCATGAATCTGTGCTTTGACGACAAAAACCGGGGTATTCAACTCGTTGGCCCAGGCGGTCGCGGCTTCCGGAGATGTAATCTCCCTCCCGCGCGGTACCGGCATCCCGAACTCTGCAAACAATGACTTCGCTTGAAATTCGTGAACGTTCATTCCCTACCCCTTCTCTCGGACTGCGACGGGGACGTTTCGTATTGCGCGCGTCCAACGAGCACTGCCAAACGAAACTTGTTCGACCCGGAGCCCTTTCGCGTTTACTCTTGGCGACGGGATAAATCCTAGATTCCTGCGTGCCGCGTTGCGCGAGCACAAGAAATGTTCCCGTTGCAGTCCTACCCAACCTTTCTTGTATATGCCGGCAGGATCATCGGTGAGATGACACCGCTTGGATTGCCGTGTTTCTTGGCTTCGACACGGAACCGCTGCAGGTGTTTCAGCGTCAATTTACCTTGCTTCATCGATCCAACCCGACCGGCTGCAGTCAGACCTGAGCGTTTTCCATAAACCATCAGATCAAGCAGAGAATTCCCCATCAAGCGATTGCGCCCGTGCAATCCGCCCGACGCTTCACCTGCCACGAACAGATTTTTCACGTTGGTTTCCGAATTCGTATCGATCTTCACTCCGCCGTTCTGATAATGAAGCGTTGGATAAATGAGGACAGGGTCTTTGCTGATATCGATGCCGAACCGCTCAAACTGGAGCATCATGGCAGGGAAATGCTTCTCGACTGTGCCAGGTCCGTGCTCTGCATCCAATAGTGGCGTATCGAGCCAGACACCGACACGACCAGACATGGTCCTGATACCTCGTCCTTCTTCACATTCCCGAATGATCGATGACGATACGACGTCTCGAGTATCGAGTTCATTCACAAACCGTTCACCCTTGGCATTGACCAAATGCCCGCCTTCTGAACGGATACCTTCCGTCACCAGTGCGCCGACCAACTGTTCCGGATAAACCGCCCCTGAAGGGTGGTACTGAAAAGTATCGACGTGGGCCAGCTTGGCACCTATCCGATAGGAGAGACAGAGTCCGTCTCCTGTAGCCCCGTAGTGATTGCTAGTCGGAAATCCTTGAATGTGGAGCCGGCCGATTCCGCCTGTCGCAAGAATCACGGACTTGGCCGCGACCACGACATAGCGGTGATTGTCCAAATCCTTGAAGATGGCTCCGGTGCAGGTCCCGTTGTCGTCGCTGAGCAATTCGATCGCAGCGGCGAATTCCAGCAACTGGATTTTTTGATTGATGACTTCATCCTTCAGGACCCGCATGATTTCAAGGCCGGTGTAGTCGGAACAGGTCACCAGGCGAGGCTTGGAACTGCCGCCACCCTTTTTTACGTGTAAGTTGCCGTCGGCCTGGCGGTCGAACAACACGCCAAGCTCGATCAGCCACTTCGCAATCGACGGGCCTTCTTCGACCATGACTTTGAGCAGCTCATGGTCGTTCTTCATGTGGCCGCCCTTCAGCGTATCGATGAAGTGCGTGACAGGTGAATCTTCCGGCGCGACGGAGATCTGCATGCCGCCCTGCGCCATCACACTGTTGGAATCACCCAATCGAAGCTTGGTCGCCAGAATAACCTTGGCCCCGGCTCCGTGCGCGTGGAGCGCGGCTGCACAACCGGCACCCCCTCCACCGATCACCAGCACGTCGGTCGAGTAGTGCGGGGTCAGATCGACATCGTCCTGAATCGGGCTGTCGCCTTCCAACAGCGCTGCCAACTCGACAACGGTCTGCTCCCCTTCATTGGGACCGAAACGGATCGGCCGATAGGCGCTGGCCCGAAAATCGGGATGATATTTATGAATCAGTTGATCGCGGTCGGCGGGAGAAAACTTGGGGATGGTCTGCTTCCGACGAGCGTCCCGAGTCTTGTGAACGATTTGTTGCAGCGCGTGAATGTCCATAGTCTCTCAAGCGCGGGGCGAGGCGCACTAGGCTAGGGGATCTGAACAAGAATTTCCGGACTCAAGCCCCTTGCTCCCTACCTGTTGCCTATCATTTTATCGTCGCACAATGGTCGGCGAGATCTTTCTCGCTCATCGCGAGAAGCCTCTTCCACTCATCGTTGTATCGGCCGTCCTTGATTTCCTTGATGCGCGTATCCAGCCCTTCCGGCTTCTCGGTGAAATGCGCACCCTGAGCACGACTCACATAGAGCGCCACTAAGTTCGGCGCGATGTCGGCAATACACACCGGCGTGCACATGCCGCACATGACACAGTCCATGAACATTTCCGAAACGCTCTTGAAGTCACCGAAGACAGCTTTCCACACCCCCTCACGCACGTCGATCTTTTGCGGGCAGGCTTCGGTGCAAGCATTGCAATTCCGGCAGAGCGGGGCCTCAGGATAAAGATTGAACAAGTCTTGCTTGGGGTCTTGCAGCTTTTGAATTTCATAAGTCGCCTTGCGAGCCGGGAACGGCGGCATCATCGTAAAGGACATCCCGTCTTGCACCGCCATCTGGCAGGCCAGGCAGGTGCGCACTTTAGGATCGTCCTTTGTTCGATAATACGTCGCACAGGCGCCGCAGAAACCGCCTAGACAGCCGACCCCACGGACTACTTCCTGCCCCGCGTACCACATGGCCTTGATGACAGTAATCCCCTCCGGCACTTCATACTTCTTACCGGCAATTTCGATCGTGACCATCCGAGGCTTCAGAACCTCGGGTTGATCGATCACGTTCTGATCGTCTGTCATTTCTTTGGCCATCGGATCCCTAACGGCTTGGAGTACGAGGCAGGGCTAGAGAGTTCCCCGTAGCCTCCTGCCACGAATCATTCCTTATGCAATCGCATCAATGATCATGTTCAAGGTCGCACTCGGTCTCATAGCCTTCGAGGCCTTCGCATCGTCCGGATGATAATACCCTCCGACGTCTTGCGGCTTGCCCTGAGCGGCCAGCAACTCTTGATCGATCTTCTTCTCATTGTCGCTCAAGTCTTTGGCGATCTTCGCAAACTTCTCCGCGATCTTCTTATCCTCCGTCTGAGCAGCCAATGCCTGTGCCCAGTAGAGTGCCAGGTAGAAGTGGCTGCCGCGGTTGTCGATCTCTCCGACCTTTCGGGCAGGAGACTTGTTGCTTTCGAGGAACTTCGCGTTGGCCTGATCCAGGGTGTCTGCCAGGATCTTCGCTACCCGATTGTTCCCAATCTTCGCCAGATGCTCCAGGGAGGCGGCCAACGCAAGGAACTCGCCGAGCGAATCCCAGCGCAGATAACCTTCTTCCTGGAACTGCTGCACGTGCTTCGGCGCCGATCCCCCTGCGCCGGTTTCGAACAATCCGCCGCCATTGAGCAGCGGGACGATCGAGAGCATCTTGGCGCTGGTACCGATTTCAAGAATCGGGAAAAGGTCCGTGAGGTAGTCGCGAAGCACATTGCCTGTCACTGAAATCGTATCCTTGCCTTCCTTCATCCGTTCGATTGAGAAACGGCAGGCCTCCGCCGGAGCCATAATCCGGATGTCGAGACCGGTCGTATCATGCTTCGGCAGGTAATCATTCACCTTCTTGATCAGTTCCGCATCATGGGCACGGGTTTTGTCCAGCCAGAACACCGCCGGAGCGCCGGTCGCCCTCGCACGAGTCACGGCCAGCTTGACCCAATCCTGAATCGGTGCATCCTTTACCTGGCAGGCCCGCCAGATGTCACCTTCCTCTACCTTGTGCTCATGTAACGTCTTGCCCGCCGCATCAACAATGCGGATCGTGCCGTTAGCAGGCGCCTTGAATGTCTTATCGTGCGAGCCGTACTCTTCCGCCGCCTGCGCCATCAACCCGACGTTCGGAATCGTTCCCATTGTACGGGGATCGAACGCTCCCTTCTGCTTACAGAACTCAACCACCTCGTGATAGACCGGCGCATAGCTGGCATCCGGGATCACGCACTTCACATCCTGCAGCTTGCCTTCCGGATTCCACATCCTGCCGCCGTCACGAATCACCGGAGGCATGGAGGCGTCAATGATGATGTCGCTCGGCACATGAAGATTCGTGATGCCTTTGTCGCTGTTCACCATCGCCATCGGCGGGCGCTTCTGGTAGACGGCCTGAATATCTGCTTCGATGGCTTTCCGCTGGTCCTCCGGCAAGGACTTGATCTTCGCATAGACATCGCCGAGGCCGTTGTCAGGATCGACCCCCAGCTTCTTGAACGTTTCGGCATGTTTCTCAAACACATCCTTGTAGAACACGGTCACGGCGTGGCCGAAGATTTTGGGATCAGAAACCTTCATCATGGTGGCCTTCATGTGAAGCGAGAAGAGCACACCCTGCTTCTTGGCATCTTCGATCTGCTCCTGGAGAAACTTGCGCAGCGCCTTCACGCTCATGAACGTTGCGTCGAGCACTTCGCCGTCCTGTAACGCAATCTTCTCCTTCAGCACTGTCACCTTGCCGTCCGCCCCTACAAACTCGATCTTCGCCGTCGTCGCGGCCGGAATGGTGATCGACTTCTCGTTTGACCGAAAGTCACCGCCCTTCATGTGAACCACATGAGTCTTGGAGTCCGAACTCCACGGCGCCATCTTATGCGGATGCTTGCGGGCATAGGCCTTCACAGAGAGCGGTGCCCGACGATCGGAGTTGCCTTCGCGCAACACCGGATTGACGGCGCTGCCCTTCACTTTGTCGTAACGGGCCTTGATCTCCTTTTCCTTGTCGTCCTTCGGATTTTCAGGATAGTCGGGCAAGTTATAACCCTGTTTCTGGAGTTCCTTGATCGTCGCCACCAGCTGCGGAATCGAGGCGCTGATGTTCGGGAGTTTGATGATGTTGGCTTCCGGGGTCTTGGCCATTTCGCCCAACTCGGCCAAGGCATCGTGCTGCTTCTGTTCCGGCGTCAAATACTCCGGAAACACCGCGATAACACGACCGGCCAGAGAGATGTCGCGCAACTCCACGCTAACACCCGCCGCCTTCGAAAAGGCATTGATGATCGGGAGAAACGAATAGGTCGCCAGCATCGGCGCTTCGTCAGTTTTCGTATAGATGATCTTGTCGGCTTTCGTCGTCATGCTCTTTCCCCTTTCCGCATCGTGATTAGTTCAGCGCATTCAGCGCGGAACCAGCCTTGAACCACGCAAGTTGTTGCTCCGTCATGCTGTGGTTCGCCTGGATGGTGAGCGCGTTGCCATCCGCCTTGTGAATGGTCACCTGCACAGATTTGCCGGGTGCCAAACTGCTCAGCCCCGTCACGCTGATGCGGTCTTGCTGCTCGATCTTCTCGTAGTCCTTCGGATCAGCAAAGGTCAACGCCAAGATCCCTTGTTTCTTCAAATTGGTTTCGTGAATACGCGCGAAGCTCTTGACGAGAACGGCTTTCACGTTCAGGAAGCGAGGCGACATGGCTGCATGCTCGCGGCTGCTGCCTTCGCCATAGTTCTCGTCGCCGACGACGATCGAACCGATGCCCTTCGCCTTGTAGTCACGCGCAATTTTGGCGATTGTCAGATTCGACTCGCCGGTCAGTACATTGGTGCCCTTGCCCGGCTCGGACGAAAAGGCATTGTTCGCGCCCAGAAACATATTGTCGCTGATCTTGTCCAAATGACCGCGGAACTTAAGCCAAGGACCAGCCGGAGATATGTGGTCGGTCGTGGTTTTTCCCTTGGTCTTGATCAAGAGGGGAAGCTTCTCAAAATCCTTTCCGTCCCATTTGGGAAATGGTTGCAATAGCTGCAACCGCTCGCTGGTTGGCGGAATGTCGACGGTCAGATTCGAGCCGTCTTCGGCCGGTGCGATGTAGCCTTCTTCTCCCTTGGCAAATCCCTTGGCCGGCAACTCCTCACCTACCGGAGCCTGTAGCTTGAATTCTTTGCCGTCCGCGGCCTTGACCGTCTGGTTTACCGGATCGAAACCAAGATCCCCGGTAATGGCATAGGCCGTGACGACTTCCGGGCTGGCGAGGAATGACAGGGTTTCACTAATACCGTCGTTGCGGCCCGGGAAATTCCGGTTGAAGGAACTAACGATCGAATCCGCCTTACCCTTCACCCCGTCTGCCCGCTTCCACTGACCGATACAGGGGCCGCATGAATTCGAAAGAACGGTCCCGCCCAGCCTCTCGAACGTGTCCAAGAATCCGTCCCGTTTCATCGTATGGTAGATTCGCTCGGAACCCGGCGAGATAAGGAACGAGGCCTTTGCTTTCAAGCCGGCCTTCAATGCCTGCTGGGCGATATGGGCCGATCGGCTGATGTCCTCATACGACGAGTTGGTACAGCTACCGATCAAAGCCGCCTTCAGTTCGACCGGGTATCCCTTTTCCTTCGCTTCCGCCTTCAACTTCGAAATCGGGCGCGCAAGATCCGGAGTGTGGGGACCGACCACATGCGGCTCAAGTTTTGAAAGGTCGATCTCCACGATCTGATCATAGTACTTCTCGGGCGACTGTAGGACTTCCGAATCGGCTACCAGCAAGTCCTTGTGGGATGTCGCGAGATTCGCCAGGTCCGCGCGCTCCGTAAGGTTCATATACGCGACCATCTTCTGATCGAACGGAAACACGGAAGTCGTCGCACCCAGCTCGGCGCCCATATTACAAATGGTACCCTTCCCAGTAGCACTGATGGTTTCAGCACCGGGACCAAAATACTCGACGATCTTGTTTGTTCCCCCCTTCACGGTAAGCAAACCGCAGAGGTACAAAATGACATCTTTCGGAGAAGCCCAGCCGCTCAATTTGCCGGCGAGCTTCACGCCGATCAATTTCGGATGCAGCACTTCCCAGGGAAGACCAGCCATGACTTCCCCAGCATCCGCACCTCCGACACCGATGGCAAGCATGCCAAGCCCACCGCCGTTAGGGGTGTGTGAGTCGGTTCCGATGATCAACCCGCCTGGAAACGCATAATTCTCAAGGACGACCTGGTGGATGATGCCGGCACCCGGCTTCCAAAAACCAATCCCGTATTTCTTCGCTGCGGAAGCGAGAAAATTGTAGACTTCCTTGTTCTCATCCAGCGCGCGCGACAAGTCTTTCTCGGAACCCATCTCAGCGCGGATCAAGTGGTCACAATGAATCGTGCTTGGGACCGCGGCTTTTTTCTTGTTGGCCTGCATGAATTGCAGCACCGCCATCTGAGCCGTGGCATCCTGCATCGCCACGCGATCGGGTCGCAGCGCCAACATAGCTTTGCCGCGCTCCCATGTTTGCGTATCGAAATTGTCGGCGTGAGCGACGAGAATTTTTTCGGCAAGCGTCAGGCCACGGCCGAATTTCTTCCTGGCCTTGGCGAGTACGTCCGGCATCTTCGTATAAAGTTTCTTGGCAAGCTCGAGTGACATTGCTCTCTCCTTGCAAACTGGCCTGGCACAAGGAAGAAGCCAGGGAGTTGCGCTCCCTCGCCGCGCCTTGTTCACCATCGGCCTTGTGTTATGGCGGCACTTCCCGCAACGATTCCGGCAGCGGGAACTCCACCAGTTATTTCAGCGGTGGCACTTCCCGGCGTTTCGGTGCCGCGTAATTGACCAGGTAATCAAATAGCCTGATTAGGCGGCTATCCTGGCGCTTCTGATCGACCCAGTGGCCGATCAAGCCGATTGTGCGAGACAGGATAAAGAAGCCGTTCAGGCTGTCGATCGGGAATCCCAAATCGACAAGCACCGCGGCCATCGTGCCGTCCACGTTCAGAATCAGATTGTCTTTCTTCGCCGCCGTCACCTGCTCCACCTGCAAGGCGAAATCAAGGCAAGGCGTCTTGATGTTCAAGCTCTTCACGTAGCCGACGAGTTCCTTCACCCGCTTGTCCGGATTACGCAGGCTCTTCACGCGGTGGCCGATTCCCGGGACAGGGCCGACGTTCTTCTTCATGTACGCGAGAAACTCATCAACATTCATCTTGTTGTCGACCGCATACTTGAACCAGCGACCTGCGTCGGTGACTGCGCCGCCGAAACGCGGCCCGATCATGATGAGACCGGCCGCCACCGACTGCGAGAGACCGATGCCGGCACAGGCTGCCAGAATCGTCGCATAGGCGCCGCTCACGCAGGGCCCGTGATCGGCAGAGAGCATCATAATGCGCTTGATAATCTCTGCTTCCTGTTTCGAAATCAGTCGCTTGTCCCACAGGAGACCGATCACGTGAGGGATTTCGTATCCTTTGTTGATGAGTTCGGACGCGGGATAGCCATCATAGCAGGGCTCGTCACCTCGGTCGTCGCTGATTGTCGTGCGAATCAACGGCGCCACCATGACTTCGTTCGCCTTCATCGCCTCTTCGACCGTCTTCGGCAGCATCGGCAAGGAGGCCGGTTCGATCGGCGCCTTCACCTGGCCTGACTTCAACAACTCTTCGTATGTCTCCTTGATCGCCGGACCGAGCGCACCAAAGGTCGGCGGCACAATGGCGCCGGCCTTCTTGAGCGCATCCGACTTCGAGCGGGCCGACCCTTCGCCCTTCATGCCTTCCTTAGCACCGGCATGGCCGAACTTCATGCCCTTCGGCAAACTCTCCTGGCAGAATCCTGAGACGACGCCGATCAGCTTTACACGGCGTTTCTTGGCTCCATACCACTCAGCCGCCCGTTCTTCGAGATCACCGCCCATTTCACCGACGATGACGACCGCCTTGGTCTGCGGATCATTTTCGAACATTTCGAGGTAACTGACGTAGTCGGTACCGGGATATGCGTCTCCGCCGATACCGATGGCTGTCGTAATTCCGTCGGCAAACTGCGAACAGATCCAGATGATTTCATTGGAGAGGCCGCCCGACTTCGTAATGACGCCGAACGAACCCTCCCGATAGAGCTTCGAGAGGACGAGGTTGTCGAATGCGCCGCCGATCACGCCCAAACGGCAGGCGCCGGCAGAGATGATCCCGATGGAGGACGGTCCGTTGAATACCTTGCCAAGCTTCCGTGCATGGGTCCCGAGGAGCTTAGCGTCCTTTTCGGGCACACCTTCGGTTATCATCGAGACCACCTTGATATGGGCGTCGTCGAGCGCCTCCATGCCTCCCTTCATCGCACGGTCTGCTCCGATGTAAACAAGGCTGGTGTTGATGATCGGATGATTCTTGGTCGCCTCGGCTATGGTTTTATAGACGGGGATGGCAATGAGGCCGCTGCCGTAGGGGATTTCGTTCGTCTTGCCTGCGTCCGGCGGATAAACGAAAGCCTCGACGTTCAACGGGCGCTTGATCAGGTAGCAGAATTCGGCCATGCGTCGGGCGGCATTGACGCCTGCCGCGCCACCCTGAATCACGACGCGGGTGTCTTTGTTTGCCAGAATACTCATCAGATGTCCCTCTTCATGTCTGAGATGTCTACTTTTTGAGCGCCATGTCGACGATATCGGTCAGCGGCGTCTTGCGGTCGAAGACGTTGATGTCGAACCCTTCATCCTTGAGCGCGCGCATCGCATCGAGGCCTTCCTTCTCGCGAGGCCCTCCGCGGCGGACCCAAATCTTGACTCCCTTGAGCTTGCCATCAGCTTTCGCCTTGCGGAAACCGTTGATGATGCCGCCGAATGTTTTCTTTACGTCGGTAAAATTCGCGATCGCGCCGCCGACGATGATGTTTTTGATGCCCGGCAGGGAGCAGACTTTTTCCGTCAACACTTCAACGGCCCAATCGGGTGGATCGCCGGAGTATTCGGCATAGTTGGCCAATTTACCCCCGCGCGCCACAACTGCATCGGAATAATACACGCTGGCACCACCACCGGCCGGAAGCATCGCCGTATCGCCGCCGGGAATTTCGATGAACTTGACCGAACCCTTGATCTTGCTGTCGACGGCCATCACTTCCATTTCTTCCTTGCTGTAGGCGCGCCCGAATTCGGCGGCAAATGGAAAGTTCCAGTCCGGATGGCGGAACTTCGCATCGCCGTCGAGGAGCGTCACCGCATCGAGTGCGACCACTTCATTATCGCTTTCGCGTACGACAACCGGGTTCACTTCTAGATATTGCGCATCTTCATTGTCGAAGCAGGTAAACATTTTGCCGGAGAAATCAGCCATCTTTTTGGCCAACGAACCTGTGAAACCAGCATCTTTGGAGAGTTTTTCGAGTGCCTCTGGGCTGGGAGATTGCCCGACTTCGAGGCAGAGCCGCTTCACACGCTCCCAGTTCGATTCCACTTCGATGCCGCCGCAATTAGCTACTAGGATTTCGCTCCCCTCGCGGGTCGACTTGACCGCACAATAATATTCCTCCTTGTGCGGGACCATTTCGGAAACGATCACCTGGGTGACGGTGATGCTGCCGACCTGGCGGCCGATCATTTCCTTCGCTGCGGCTACCGCGCCGCTGAGGTCCAAACCGACCTTCACGAGGCCTAGCTTCATCCGGGAACCAAGGGCTTCGTGAGCTTTTGCCACGAGCTTGGCAGACTTCATCCAGTCGTTGGCTTGCCCCAGTTTGGCAAGTTCGTCTGCGGAAGTGACGACTACATAATTGGGGACGTGAATCCCCCACTTTTTCATCAGTCCCATCCCGGGACCTTCGAGGACCTTGGCCATGACGTCGCTCCTTAGGGGTATGTTTGGCTGCGCTAAAGGGAGACGGATTGTAGCGAAATCGGCAGGATGACTCAATATACCAGAGGGACTAATCAACAACGGTTCAAAAGGCCTACCATCACGGAACGGCCCCAGCCTGAAAGGCTAAGACACTGTAATTCCACTGCTTTTCAAATTTATTTGGAGAGAACTCGACAATCGTTCTTTTCTGCGGGCTCTGTGCCTTTGACAGAAAGGGCAGAAATATGAGCTCCGCTCGCCCCGCAGTCGCCGAAGAACTTGTCCACAGCCGCTCGGGCAAGGTTGTCCCTCTTTGCCATAGACCAGATGCCGATACTTGTATTGCCCCTGCGTTCCATCAGGGGCGAAGAAATCTCGCACGCTCGATCCCCCGTAATTGATGGCCTCCTGCAAGACGTGCCGCATCGTCTGATAGAGTCGTTCGATCTGAGATTGTGAGAGGCGATCGGCCGGAACATTCGGATGCAGGCCAATTCTGAACAGAATTTCATTTGCGTAGATATTTCCAATTCCAGCCAATACCTGCTGATGCATGAGCAGCGATTTCAACCGTCCCCTACGATTCTTGAAAAGCTGGTGAAACTCCTCGGATGAAACAGTCATGGGGTCAGGGCCAAAACGCCTAGACACATAACGATCAAGTCCAACCTGGTCCAGCAAAGATATACGTCCGAATCGACGCGGGTTCCAGTAGCGTAATTCTTTTTCTGACCCTCCCGAGAATGTCATCCGTACGTGCACATGCTGAGGATGTTTGGTGTGCGCCGAAGGAAAGAGAAGGAGCCCTGTCATGCCGAGTTCGGCCACGATATAACGAACCGTATCATTCTTCACAAACTCCAACGTGACGCTCTTGCCGAATCGTTTAACGTCTTGCAGAAGCGAACCCCTGTACCACGAATGCGACTTGAGCCCTTCACGAACAATATCCGCACGCCCGAACCAGCAATCGACAAGCGTGGCACCGATTAACGCATTTCGGAGCTGCCCTGCCACTACCTCTGCTTCAGGTAATTCCGGCATAACCGACTATCCCTATCGCACCTCGGCCATAATTAGGCCACGAGTTCAGAAAGAAAGGCAATGCGTCAGTAAACCAGGGGGAAGAAGAACTAGGCAGCCCGACGAAGCAAGCGAACCTGTTCAATTGCAACTTGTAAGTTGGGAAGCGGCATCGCCCCTGGGCGGCGGGCCATGACGAGCTTCAGCACATCTTCATATGTCATACCTTCCACACAGCAGAGGTAGGCCATGACGACTGAAACAGATCGTCCCATGCCTGCACGGCAACAGACGAGCGTACGTTCTTCCGGCACACGAGTTTCGAGCCATTCGATGGCGGACTTTAATGTCGCAGGGTCGGCCTCGGAGAATTCCTTGATTGGAATACGGTGATAATCGACCCAACTCGGTGGCTCGACAGTGAACTCCTCCGCCACGAACAAGAGCGTCCCGACCGTTGCCGGAGGCTCCCTCGCGTCATTGATGTTACCCACCAGCAATTTGTCTGTGATCAGATACATTGCGGCCAGAGTATAAAGACATCGTCAGAGACGTCAAGCCGCCCTCTTTTCGTCCTCCGCGT
>NZ_CDLUDY010000149.1:0-8362 GCF_975968855.1 Petrachloros mirabilis | reverse complement strand
TCGTGCTGGCGTTCTTCAAATTCGGCTGTTTCGAGCATCTCCTTTGCGTGCTCACCGCTGCACGCAGAAACAGAAAGTATGCCGATCGCGAGCACATTCCGAATCCAGCGATTCATGTTCTCCACTCCACCTGTTCCAACACCTTCTGCCACCAGGAAGCCTGTCGAAGCGATTGCCTGGTTTGATAGGACACCCCACGGAGTTTATGCCAATCCACGATGACTTTTCCATATTGAGCCTCGTGCTGGAGTTGCCACGTCTGGAGCAGATTCAAACAGGAGTGGTCGATATGCCGGAGCGAGGAAAATTCGATGAGGAGTTCGGCATAAGGCGGAGCCATTTCAAGGGTCGAGGCCAGCCTCCCAAGCGAATGCTGAAATTCGGCTGAGGGATCAAATCCTATGTGATCGATACATCGATCCCATATCGTGGAACAGTGATGTGCTCACCTCGACACCTGGGGCAGCGGCTCGGACGCGTGAGTTTGGTCCGTTCGCGAAACACGAACTTGCAGTCGGGGCAGGTGGCGGGCTCAAGCATGAAGCGACGGGTTCGATCGCGGGCCAGCGATTTGACAACGTGTGCGAGGTGCCCTTCGACCTCCCGTTCCGGAAGACCCAGCATCTGGGCCAGTTGATGAGATGAGAGGCGGGTTCCGGTCAACAGCTCAACGATCCGCTGGCGCGCAGTCCGTGGTGCGGGTAACATGCCGGAAATCCTACGACAGACGTGGGAACAAATCCAAGTTGAACAGTCGCCGTGAGTTTGGCAGGATGAAGACACGATGCCCAACCCGAATTGGGATGAACTGGCCGAATTGGCGCTCAAACGGGTGGCGGCCTCCGGGGCCGAGTACGGGGACATTCGCCTCGTGCGGAGTACCGGTCAGACGATCAACGGAGAAGATCGGCGTATTGCCTCGATCAAGGATACGAACGATTCCGGCTTCGGTGTACGCGTTCTGTACCACGGCGGCTGGGGATTCGCCGCCAGTTCTATCGCCTCCCTCGAAGAAGTTCCACGAGTGGCAGATCTCGCTGTCGAGATAGCCCGAGGTACTGCCTCGCTGGCCAGCGAAAAGGTCCGATTAGTCGAAGAACCGGTTCACCGCGATCGGGTGGTGACAGCTCGGACGATCGATCCTTTTGCCGTGCCTCTTGAGCAGAAGACGAAGCTCTTGCGCGATGTGATGGAATCGATGCAAAGACACCGGGATGTCGTGCGCAGCATCGCGAGTCTATGGGCGCGCCGGGATCAGAAGCTCTTTCTCTCGACGGAAGGGACCAGGCTGGAATTCGATCTGCTTGCCGTGGAGGGCGGGTTCACGGCGACGGCGCGCCACGATGGACGATTCGCTTCGCGCAGCTTCAGCACCCCGCACCTGCGAATGGGTTACGAATTGATCGACCAGGCGGACTTCGTGACCGAAGCGCCGCGGGTGGCGGCACAGTCCGCAGAGAAGGTGCGGGCTCCCGCCATACGGCCGGGCACCTACGATCTCGTACTCGATCCTGAACATCTGTCGTTGACGATGCACGAGTCTTGCGGTCATCCGAGCGAACTCGACCGCGTGCTCGGTTACGAAGCCAATTACGCCGGGACAAGTTTTCTGACCACGGAAAAAAGAGGCGTCTTTCGGTACGGATCTCCACATGTGAATTTGGTGGCGGACAACACAGAACCGGAAACCCTTGCGGCGACCGGCTATGATGACGACGGCGTCGCCTGTCAGAAATGGGACATTGTCCGCGAAGGGATCTTCGTCGGTTACTGCACGAACCGTGAGGTGGCTTCGAAGATCGGGGAAACAAGATCGAAAGGATCGAATCGTGCTGACAGTTGGGGGAGCGTGCCGATCGTACGAATCGCAAACATCGGTTTAGAACCCGGTCCGGCCTCGCTCGACGAATTGATCGGCGACGTGAAGCGAGGCATCTACATCGAAGGGCACGGCTCCTACAGCATTGATCAACGGCGGTTCAACTTTCAGTTCGGCGGCGATGCCTTCTGGCTGATCGAGAACGGTCGTCGCACCCACATGGTCCGCGACGTGATTTATCACGGCATCACGCCGGAGTTCTGGAATAGTTGTGACGGAGTGGCGGATCGACACCACCGGCGGCGCTACGGATTTATCACGTGCGGTAAAGGACAGCCCGGCCAGTCAGGCTGGATGACACATGCAGCGTCCCATGCCAGATTCCGCAGCGTCGCGGTGATTAAGGGATAAATAGATCGCATGGGAGTTACACAGTCAAAAACCTGGCCCAAGCTGACGAGCAGGGAAGAGTTTCGCTTCCTGGCCGATCTGGTGTTCAAGCGGTCCCGAGGGGACGACACGATCGTCACCCTATCAGACCAGCACGGGGGAACGGCTCGCTTTGCCAATAATTGCGTTGTGCAGAACGTCGACACGCGGCGGGGGACACTGACGGTGTCCGTGGCATTTGGAAAACGAAGGGGATCTTCGAGTACAACGGATTTCGCCGCGGGATCGCTCCAAGATACAGTGAGCCGCGCCGAAGCCATTGCTCGGCTGTCTCCCGAAGATCCGGAATATTTGCCGCCGCCCGGATCTCAACAGTATCCTGCGCTTCCTACAAACAGGATCGAAACATCTTCAGCGGGTCCCTCTCGGCGTCTCGAATATGCCAACGAAGCAATCGGGCAGTGCCGGATAGAGAATCTTCAGGCTGCCGGAGTTGTATCATCATCCGTTCATTCCTTCGGAGTTGCGACCAGCACCGGGCTGTTCGCGCATGAGGAAAGGACTGAAGCACGGTTCAGCATCACGGTCCAGGCGGACGACGCGACAGGTTGGAGTGCGGCGGCTCACAGGTCGATCGACCATTTGAAGATCCAGGAGCGCACACTGGGGGCCATCAACAAGGCCAAGCGCGGGCGCGATGTCCAGGAACTGTCTCCAGGACCGTACCGCGTCATCCTGGAACCGGCAGCCGTGGCAGGGTTGTGGAGCGGGCTGTTGGGGACTCTCGACGCCAAGTCATACGAGAAAGGCACCAGTCCATTTGCTGGTCGGCTGGACCAGCGGATCGTCGACGAACGGTTGACGCTGTGTAACATGCCGGGCCACCAGGACTTGTTGGCTGCAGGATTCAACCATGATGGATTGCCGAACGAAGAGTTGTTGTGGATCGAGAAAGGGGTTTTGAGGCAACTGGCTTACGATCGTTTTACGGCTCAGTCGCATGGGATCAAACGTATTCCGATGTTGGATGCACCCCATCTCTCGATGTCATGTCCTACGTCGTTCAAGACACAGGATTTGATCAAGCAATGCGAACGGGCCATTCTTGTGACGAACTTCTGGTATATCCGAACGGTCAATCCTACGGATCTGACGCTTACAGGGATGACCCGTGACGGGACATTTCTCGTTGAAGATGGCAACATCACCTCTGCCGTAAGAAACTTCCGCTTCCATGAAAGTCCCCTGCGCGTCTTTTCGCACGTAGAGGCCTGCACCGAACCGTTGGAAGCGGTCACCTCGGAGACAGGGAAGATGTTGGTTCCGGCGATGGTGCTCCGTGATTTTCATTTCTCGAGCGTCACGAGGTTCTAAATAGGGAGGCTAGACGCGCATGACATCATTAAAATTACTGGCCGTGGGGATCGTGATCGGGTTCACGGGATTCGGATGCGGCTCGCTCGAAGGATCCAATAAGCAGGAAGCGATGGGAAAGGGGATCGTGCGAGGAACGTTGGGCAGTCATCCGGATTGGCAGTCCAAACTGGTTCCTGCCCACGCGACGGAAGTTTCCGGGCAGGTTGTGGCACTTGAAGGCGGCGCCTATGTCGTCCAGGAAAACGGTGAGGTACAGCATCGATTGCCGCACGATGAGAACACTAGAATCGATAGGCCGGCGCATGTGGGCGACAGGGTTCACGCATGGATAGATGAACGAGGCCGGGCCGTCCTCATCCGCAATATCGATCATGAGTGAGTGTTTCGGGCGCATAGGCCCATTCCTGCTCCTGTACGGAATAGTCGTAACGCTTTTCTGGCCCACGAGCCTCCATGCGTCAGAATCAGCCCCGGTTTTGTTCGACAATCTTGGTTCGCTCCACCATCCCATCAGCACGGCTTCCGGACTCGCGCAACGGTATTTCGATCAGGGATTGAGACTGGTCTATGCTTTCAACCATGAGGAGGCAATCCGGTCGTTCGAAGAATCCGCCAGTCAAGATCCCGAAGCGGCGATGCCCTATTGGGGTATCGCTTTGGCCTTGGGTCCGAACATCAATGCAGCGATGGAAAAGGAAGATCATCGACGTGCCGTGGAAGCGATTAAGAAAGCCAGAGCGAGACTCGCACATGCCACCCCAACCGAACGAGCATATGTCGAGGCATTGTCACGTAGGTATCTGGCGAAGAGGCGGGCGTCACGGGCGTCGCTCGACAAGGCGTATGCCGATGCGATGCGTCATGTCTGGCAAGAGCATTCCGATGATCCCGATGCAGGCGTTCTCTTTGCAGAAGCCCTGATGAATCTTCGCCCATGGGATCTTTGGACTCGAGGCGGGAAACCAAAATCCGGCACTGAAGAAATCTTGGCCACTCTCGAATCGGTCATGGCGGCACACCCCGACCACCCAGGAGCCTGTCACTATTACATTCATGCCGTCGAGGCATCTCCGGATCCTGGGCGAGCCCTGGCCTGTGCGGAGAGACTCCCGGACCTCATGCCAGGTGCAGGCCATCTGGTCCATATGCCGGCACACATCTATGCCAGAGTGGGAAAATACCATGAGTCCGTTGAGCATAATGCCTTGGCTGTCCATGTGGATGAAGGGTATTTGGCGAACCGTCACTTGTCCGGAGATTATGCAGACGGTTACTACAGCCATAATCTCCATTTCTTATGGTCTTCGCTCATGATGGAGGGCCGAAGAGCCGATGCCTTGAAAACGATGAAATCACTTGTCGCTACCATTACGGAAGAGGAAGTCCGAGAGAATCGTTTCAAGGAGCAGTATCTCACGACGAAGTTCTTTACACTGATACGATTCGGCTTGTGGGATGAGATGCTCCGTGAAATGCCGCCGCTGAAGGGGCAGCGTCTTGTAGAAGGGATCTGGCGCTTGGGACGGGGACTTGGTCATGCGGCAACTGGGCGATTGCCCGGTGCCGAAGGCGCACATCATGCCCTCTTGCAATCGGTCAAGCGGTTTCGGCGATCAAAGGATCCGGAGGACAAACTCGAGCGTGATCTCCTCAAGATCGCCGAACGGTTGCTGGCCGGTGACATTGCCGCACATCGTGGACGGTACGATGACGCCATCAAGGCAGCGACAGAAGCCGTGAAGATCGAAGAATCCCTCCAATACTCGGAGCCACCGCTCTGGCCGCTCTCGCCGCGGCACTACCTCGGGCCAATCCTCCTCCTGGCCGGCCGCCCTGGAGAAGCCGAACAAGTGTACCGAGACGATTTGACTCGGCATCCTGAAAATGGCTGGGCCTTGTTCGGTTTGGCCCAAAGCCTCCAGGCCCAGCACAAAGACTCGGAAGCCGACGAGGCTCTGGAGCGGTTTCGAAAGGCTTGGGGCCATGCGGATGTCACCCTCGCCGCGTCACGATTCTAGCCGGGCCTTGAACAGGCCGATCCGCACGTACCCACATCGCTCAAAGCCGCAACGTATTGGTGAACGCACGTCCCAAGTATCTCATTTTATCGGCGGATTCTTTGTACGCACGGCGGTCCTTTCTGCAAGAATCCTGGATTGTTCTCCTGGATACAGCCGGCGCACTTTGACAAACCTCCCAGAAAACCGGCTACAATCCTGGTCATTTCTCTTCAGGAAGGGGAAACAATCGTGCGCTACGTTGTCGGGGTGATGGGGCCGGCCAAGGCGAGAAGGAAGGATATAGAGAACGCACGCATCCTCGGTGAGCTCATCGCGCGGCGTGAATGGGTACTGTTGACCGGTGGCCGCGATGTTGGAGTCATGCACGCGGCAAACCAGGGAGCCAAAAAAGTCCCGAGAAGCTTGACGGTCGGCGTACTCCCGACAACCAGGGACCGCATTTCGAAGTACGTCGACGTGGCCATTATCACTGAGATGGGAAATGCCAGGAACAACATCTGCGTATTGTCGAGCCAGGTCATCGTCGCCTGCGGCCTGGGAGGGTCTGGAACCGTTTCAGAAGTGGCCCTAGCACTCAAGGCGGGGAAGGAAGTCGTGTTGCTCGGCGCTACGCCGGTGGAAGAAAAGTTCTTCAAGAAACTCGGCGGACCATTAATTTCCTGCGTCCATACTGCCGAAGACGCGATCAACGTGATCCTCAAACGATTTGAAAGGGATGACGCTCTCAATCTCCAAGGCCCTCAGCCATGGGGCCGCCTCTGAAGAGGGGCTTCACCGTTCTCCTGCGACCCGTTCAGAACCTGCAACAACTCAAACTTCTCCGGTGATCATTGATTCTCTGACTATAGACCTTTGCATCTGAACGATCGCGACGAGGCGAAAGCCGTAGTAATTAATGTAAGATTGTATGGAGATCGGCGACAGATTGAAGGGAGGAATGACACTATGGATGTCTCGGGATCTATCATAAGACTGTTGTTCATGGCCCTGATGGTGATAGGAGCAGGGTACGTCGGTCTTTCACCCGGGAATGCTACGGATACGCCGAAATTGGCTAGGGCCTATTTCGCCGGTGGTTGCTTCTGGTGCATGGAGGAAGCGTTTGAGAAAGTCGAGGGAGTAGTCGAGGTGGTATCAGGGTACATGGGAGGAACGGCGAAAAATCCCAGCTATGAAGAGGTATCGTCCGGTAGGACCGGCCATGCCGAGTCCGTGGAAGTTCGGTATGATTCGTCCAAGGTAGCGTATGCACAGCTTCTCGAAACCTTCTGGCGCAACGTCGATCCTATTACTGCGGATGCGCAATTCTGCGATCATGGCAATCAGTATCGCTCCGTGATTTTCTACCGGGGGGAGGAACAACAGCGGGCAGCCCAAGAATCAAAGCAAGCTATCGAACAATCGAAGCGATTTGCAGCTCCAATTGTGACGCAAGTGACATCGGCTTCAGAGTTTTATCCTGCCGAGGAATACCACCAGGATTTCTACAAAAAGAATCCTATCCGTTACAAGTATTACAAGTTCACCTGCGGGCGGGCCCAACGTCTGGAAACCCTCTGGGGCAAACCATAAGCGCTCTCTTAGGTGGCGGATTCTCCGCGACCAGTGGCAAAAAATGAGCCGTCCTGTAGGCTCTTGTACAGCATCATCAGAAGCATTTCCGCCACAGTCTAGGAGTTTCTACTATCATTCAATGACTTGTGCACCTACTCACCTGGCATGAAAGTTGACCATCCCATGCCCGATGACGGCGTTTCACCGCACAGCCATGTCTCGATTCAGTGCTCGGATTTTCTGTCTCACTATGGCGGTTGTCCTACTGATCGCCGTTACTCCAACCACGACTGAGCGCGATTTTGAAACCCGCCCCCGCTCTTCGAAGCGGGAAATCAGTCGCGCGATCCATTTCTATGCGAAGCGGTTTCGTCTCGATCCGGGTTTGCTCCGGGCTGTCATTAAAGTGGAGTCCGGCTTCAAACAGGATGCTGTGTCTCGAAAGGGCGCAGTGGGGCTGATGCAACTGATGCCAGCCACAGCCAAGGCCCTGCACGTGGCCGATGTCAACGACCCTGTTCAGAATATCAGGGGAGGTGCAAAACAGCTGCGTCGTCTGCTCAACCGGTACGATGAAAACCTTCCGCTCGCGTTGGCTGCTTACAACGCCGGTGTCAATCGCATCAAAGGGCGAAAAGTGCCTCGAATCCGAGAAACCCGCACGTATGTCAAGAAAGTGCTCAGGCACTACCACCGATCTCAAATGAAATCACGGCACTCTCGATCGCATAAGTCAATCCGGTCCCCTCGGACATGAAGTTCATTTCGAGACCACCGCGCATAACAACCCATTCTCGCCATCAGTCCCCTTGTCCTCAATACGTTATCCTCCGGATTTCATGACGATGCCCCTAAGACGTTCCCGTTGAGCCGGTCTGATCCCGACGAATTCGAGACCGAACACCTCTCCATCAACCCAACGGACGACAGCCTCCTCAACGCGCAAGGGCCAAGGTTGATCACTCAAGAAGATCGACACCTTCAAGACTGAATCGACCTTGACCTCGGTCAGCGAGGTAGCCCTGCAGCCGTTGGTTGAGATGTCGAGGAGCGAAGCTTCTCCCTCAAGGTCGTCGTCTGCGAAAAAGAACATTCTGCGGTCAAGGGGTATGCGACGACCGCAGCGGTCCGTTCTCTTGTCTTTGTTCGATTCAGGAGCCGTTCGATCGGAAAAAGATGCAGCCCTGCTCATGGTTCGTCC
>NZ_CDLUDY010000148.1:0-6531 GCF_975968855.1 Petrachloros mirabilis | reverse complement strand
CTTCGAATGGGGCACTGGGTTCTACATCAACCCTGTCTCGCCGGAAGAATCGGCCAGATGTTTGCGCGAGGTGCACCTCTAGATAGGCCCGGGCAAGAGGAAGAAGCGCGCGCTTAGCGTCTGCTTGCCTCTTCCCTGTCGCAGGGCCTATTATCGCATCATGCAAGTCCAACTCAGCCATCCTCACCGGAGCGTGGAAGTCAAAGGTCCCAAGCGCGCCAAAGACGTCTTGCGAGAGCTCAATCTCGTCGTTGAAGCCCACTTGGTGATCCGTGGCGACGAACTCGTGACCGAGGATGAGATGATCTCCGACAAGGATCAGATCGAAGTCAGGCCGGTGATCTCGGGCGGCTCCGGCGAGCCACAGGCAAAAGGTTCCAGGCACGCGGCGAAGGGCCATGAGGAATCATTCCGGTCCTCCTGCCCTTAGCCTCTAGCGTCAAGGTCATGGACATTCAATGAATTGTACGAAATGCAAATCGAAAGCTGCGATCAAGCTCCCGCGCCACCATGCAGCGTTCTGCAAGAACTGTTTCAATACCTTTGTCCATGATCAGACGGCCAAGGCCATCCGGTCTCAGAAGATGTTCGGCAAGGACGACAGGGTTCTGGTCGCCGTGTCTGGCGGGAAGGACAGTCTGGCCCTGTGGGATATTCTTCTCAAGTTGGGTTACAAGGCCGACGCGCTCTATGTGAATCTCGGCATCGGCGGCTATTCGCAACGTTCCTACGAAAAGGTCAGGAAATTCTCTGAAACGATCGCGGCTCCGCTCGGGGCCACACTTCATGTTCACACGGTCGAAGAGGAAGAAGGGGCCGGCATCAAGGAACTGTCGCAGCTTGTCCACCGCCCGACCTGCTCCACGTGTGGCACGATCAAGCGCTATCAGTTCAATCGCGCCGCACTCGAAGGCGAGTATGACGTGATGGCAACCGGCCATAACCTGGATGATGAAGCAGCCCGGCTGCTTGGAAATGTCCTGCACTGGCAGGACCAGTATCTGGACAAACAAGGACCGAGCCTTCCGGCCTCCGTGGAGGGGTTTGCAAAGAAAGTAAAACCTCTCTTTCGTCTGACGGAGCGAGAACTGGCGGCCTATTGCGTTTTGAATAAGATCGATTACATCGTTGACGAATGTCCGATGGCACAAGGAGCAAGAACGCTTCTCTATAAGGAAGTGCTCAACCGCCTCGAAACGGAATCCCCAGGCACGAAACAAACCTTCTATTGGAGGTTCCTTGAAAGGCAGGCGAGGAGACAGTCCACGCCGTCAAACATGATGGATAAAGACCAGGCAATGCTCCATCCCTGCTCAGTCTGCAAGCAACCCACCACAGCGGAAGTCTGTTCCTACTGCAAATTGATGGTACGAGCCAAAACGACGACCTCTTGAGTCCCTGCTTACCCTTGCAAAGGCCTTAGTGACCCCGTAAGCTGCGCTTGATTCTCTGCCGCAAGCGGTTATTTTCATTATATGGCTACAACAGCACGGGACTTTTACCAGATCCTCGGAGTTGCGAGGAACGCGTCTGCGGACGACATCAAGAAGGCCTATCGTCGCCTCGCCAGACAGTACCACCCTGATCTCCATTCGGGCGCTAAGAAAACAGAGATGGAGAAGAAATTCAAGGAATTGAACGAGGCACACGAAGTCCTCTCCGATCCCGATAAACGCAAGAAATACGACCGGTACGGTTCGCAGTGGGAACAGGCCGAAGCCTATGAAAAAGCTCGTCAGCAGGCCAGCGGCCAGGGATTCAGCTGGCAACAGACCGGCGGTGGATTCGGCGGCGAAGCCTTCGCTGACGTATTTGAAGATCTATTCGGCGGACGCACGCGCACCGGAACAGGCCGAGGTTTTTCTAGCCCTGGGGACGACCTTGAAGCTGAGGTCAATCTGAATCTGCGTGAGGTCCTTACGGGCGTCACAAAACGAGTAAGCCTCAGGGAAGCTTTACCCTGCTCAACCTGCCAGGGAACCGGGGCCCATCGCGGTCGTGCCTGCCCGACATGCTACGGCAACGGAATGGTTTCCGAGCCCAGGACGATCGACGTCAAAATCCCCGCGGGAGTTCAAGACGGCACGCGAGTTCGAGTCGCGGGCAAGGGACAACCGGGATTTAACGGCGGGAAGCGCGGCGATCTTTATCTCCATGTCATAATCGAACCAGACCCGATCTTCAGACGCCAAGGCAGCGATATCCATGTGACCTTGCCTGTCTATCCATGGGAAGCTGCTCTCGGTGCTGAAATCATGGCTCCAACCTTGACGGAGCCGGTGCGCGTGAAAGTCCCGGCCGGCAGCAAATCTGATGGAAAATTGAGGCTCAAGGGCAAAGGGCTTCCTTCGGCCGCCGGAGGGCATGGCGACTTGTTTTTGATCTTGAAAATCGTGATGCCTCCTGCAACCACGGAAGAGGAACAACTTCTCTATGAACGCTTGAGCCGCGGCAGCCATCCAGATCCCCGTGCAGAGTTGATGGCCCAAACAAGAACACGGTAGCGGCATAGCCCCGACTGAGTGTGCTGCCCTCGCGTTCAGCTCACGCTTCGTGATCGTTGATCTCATCGCTACGACGCGGGATTTCCTGGTAATGACTGATAAATGTACGTTGGATTAGCGCCTTCGCATGGCACGGACAGTCGTCTGGTCTTCGTCGGCATTCTCGGCGGATTTGCCCTCATCGGCCGATGGCTCTTTTCGCTCTCGAGTATTTTCCTTCCCGCCATTCAAGTTCCTAACCAGTTGTGCTGCTATTGGTTTCATTGGATATGCTAAGACAGGAACCGCGGAAGGTGCCATGAAAGAGGACATCGTTATCACACTGCTGGCTGTTCCAGAGCATGCGCGCCCTGCGGTATTTTGAGAGAGATCCTCCTCGCAGCATAAGCGATCTCATGGATGTACCGTGCATTGCTGTCGGCTTGCGTTGCACTCGGCGGTCTGGCAAGCTACATCGTCCTGGCGCTGGGAGCCTCCGGAGTCAAGCGGACGAGCCCGCTGGCTGAAATGATCATTGCTCGATTCATGGGCTTCTCCTCCCGCCTTGGCCGTTCAATTTCTCTTTGAAGGTCTCAAGGGCGCCGGTGGCTTGTATATGCGATAATCATCACCTATTCTGGTGAAGTTTTACTTCCAAAGGAGGAACGCATGACGACGGCAATTGGACGGACGTTTACACTTAGTCTCGCAACTGCCTTTGCTCTACTGCTCGGTCTTTCCGGTGCGTGGGCCAACGAACCAGGATATGGAAACGACGGGCATCGACGCAGCGGCCACGGCGCGATGGCCGGCCATGGGATGGGCATGATGCACAGCAGCGCCGGCCATCTGATCCGCCACCTTCTGAAACACGAAAAGGATATCGGTCTTACGGCTGATCAAGTGACGAAACTGAAGGAAATCCAGTTGAATCTGGACAAGGCACGCATCAAGGCTGAGGCCGATATCCAAATCGCCGAACGCGAACTCAAGGCATTAATCGACGATGAAAAATCCGACTTAGGCGCCATCGAAGCAAAGCTCAAACAGAGTGGAGATCTGCAAGTCGGGCTGCGAATGACGTCGATCAAAACGCGTCGGGAAGTTCTTGGCCTCTTGACTGCAGAGCAGCGCGGGAAAGAGAAGTCCGTCCACGAAAAGATGATGCAGCAGCACAGGGGGAGCGGAACAGGCCATGGTGTTCCCCACGGGGGAACGGGAGGCCCGCACGGCGGTTCTCCCATGGGCAGCAGCCCTCATAAGGGTTCCGGCAATCCACCCTCTGCTCCGGGAAGTATGTCCGCTCAATAAGATCAATGCACAACCATGGAGGTCTTCATGAAAATTCTTGCGCTAACCCTTACGATAGCGGGATTCGTATTCGCCGTCAGCACGCCGTCCTGGAGCGATGACAAAGAAGGAAAGACTGCCGACCTGATCAAGGATGCCAAGGTCACGATCGATCAGGCGGTCAAGACCGCCCTCGAAAAAGTTCCCGGGACAGCAGTCGAGGCTGAACTCGAGAAAAAACACGGCAAGACGGTATGGGAAGTGGAAGTGGTAGGGGCCGACGGCAAGACGACGGAAGTCCACATCGATGCCGCGACCGGCTCGGTCATCGATACGGAAGCGAAGAAGGAAGAAAAAGAAAAGAAGAAAGAGGGAAAGAAAGGAAAGTAATCTCGTTATGGCAAAGGAACTCAAGCTGAAGAGTCACGATTTGCTCGTTGGTCCGGGGCGGGCCCCGGCACGAGCCATGTTAAAAGCCGTAGGGTTCACCGATGAGGACCTGTCTCGCCCGATTATCGGTGTTGCGAATACATGGATTGAAGTGATGCCGTGCAATTTCCATCTCCGGCGCCTGTCGGAACAGGTCAAGGCCGGTATCCGGGCAGCCGGTGGCACTCCCATCGAATACAACACGATCGCCGTCTCCGACGGGATATCAATGGGCACGGAAGGGATGAAAGCCTCGTTGATCAGCCGAGAGGTCATCGCCGATTCGATTGAACTGGTTGCTCGCGGACATCTCTTCGACGGCGTCGTTGCGCTTTCGGGCTGTGACAAGACGATCCCCGGCACCGTGATGGCACTCGCGCGTCTGAACTTGCCGTCATTGATGCTCTACGGCGGTTCCATCATGCCCGGGCACTTCCAAGGTCATGACGTGACGATTCAAGATGTCTTCGAGGCGGTCGGCAAACATGCCTCCGGGAAGATGACCAACGCTGAACTGAAAGACCTCGAAGACCATGCTTGTCCAGGCCCCGGGGCCTGCGGTGGACAATTCACCGCGAATACCATGGCGATTGCTTTTGAGTTCCTCGGTATCTCGCCGATGGGGCGGAACGGTGTCCTTGCCATGGACAAGCGAAAAGATGATGTCGCATTTGAGTGCGGGAAGATAGTGATGGAACTGCTTAGGAACAATCTCCGCCCACGGCAGATTATTACCCGCAAGTCGCTTGAAAACGCGATTGCAGCTGTTGCTACTACAGGAGGCTCCACGAATGCTGTGCTGCATCTTCTCGCCATTGCACGAGAGGCCGGCATCAAATTAAGCATCGATGACTTCGATAAAATCAATCGCAGGGTGCCATTACTTGCCGACCTGAAGCCAGGCGGCCGCTTTGCCGCGGCGGATCTCTATGCCGCCGGCGGGACGACGCTCGTCGCGAAACGGCTGCTCGATGCGGGATTACTCCACGGTAATCAGCCCACCGTCACCGGACGAACGATTGCGGAAGAGGCCGAGACGGCTTCGGAAACCCCTGGACAACAGGTGCTTCGACCACTGTCCAGTCCGATTAAAAAGACCGGTGGACTCGTAATCTTGAAGGGCAATCTTGCGCCGGAAGGGTGCGTGGTCAAAGTAGCCGGCCATTCGATCATGCATTTTAGAGGGCCGGCGAAGGTTTATGACCGTGAAGAAGACGCCTTCGTCTCAGTTAAGGGGGGACAAATCAAGGCGGGAGATGTCGTCGTGATTCGCTATGAGGGGCCCTCTGGAGGCCCGGGCATGAGAGAAATGTTGGGAGTGACAGCAGCGATTGTCGGTGCCGGCCTCGGTGATTCGGTCGCCTTGCTGACCGACGGACGTTTCTCCGGTGCGACACACGGCCTTATGGCCGGCCACGTGGCCCCCGAAGCCGTGAGGGGCGGTCCCATCGCGGCCGTGAAGAACGGGGACATGATCGTCTTCGATATCGCTAAACGCCAACTAAACGTCGAGCTGTCGAAAAAGGAGATCACGGCAAGACTCAAGAAAGTCAAACAGCCGGTGCCGCGCTATACGATAGGCGTCATGGCCAAGTACGCCCGACACGTGTCCTCGGCATCGGAGGGGGCGGTGACGAGCTAGCGCCGTTCAGAATTTGAAGGTTTCTCCAGGCACACCGCTAAAGTGTGAGTCGTAGCATCTTCGCGATGGTACCGGTGCAGGTAGCAAAGAGAAGGTAGCGCCTGAGCGATCGCCTCGCTCACTTGCGATTCCTCGTGTCGAAACTGAAAGCCTGCGGATGCGAACAATCTTGTCCAATCGGACTTCCTCAGACGATTGACATAAGAACTTCGATTCCACCGCATCAGATTCCATAGCGGCTCGGAATATCGAAGGCAATCGAACAGCTTCAGCGGATCCGGATCTGACTTCCCGTACCATGAATGGTCCCCCAGATCGATGAGAGCAACTAACCGGCCACCACCCCGTAACACCCTGAAACATTCCTCTACCGTAATCGCCGGATATCGCAGGTGCTCGAAAGCCGTGTAGGACCACACCATATCGAATCGATTTGACTCGAACGGGAATGTCTTGCCGTTATAAATCCGATAGGCAACCGATAGATCATTCGCCCTCGCAGCGGGAATATAATCAATGACGTCCAGAGCCGTACAGCTCCTGGCTCCGGCCTTCAATGCCCGTTCTAGCACCCCCACCGCCTGTCCTGGTCCGATTTCGAGAATATCCTTCTCATTGATCGGACCGAACCGGGCATAGAATTCATACACACCTCGCACTCTTTCTGAATCGTCAGTGAGGCCGGTG
>NZ_CDLUDY010000147.1:0-5926 GCF_975968855.1 Petrachloros mirabilis | reverse complement strand
GTGAGCGCGGGGGTGTGATGAATTCCGCCTTTATCCTGGCAAAATTCTCTCCGGAATGGGGCATCGTTTTGGCGGTGATGCTTTCCCTGTTCTCCGGTGTGGGAGTGGACTCTTCAACGGTAGAAGCTGCTGAGCAATCTGAATTACCACTGCCTTCTACATCTCCGCCTGAGCGCAAGAATTGGTGGGCCGCCCTCAATTTTGGAGGGGGATCCGTGTCTCAAGCCGGAGGCGGGATTCGTGAGAAGGACACACTCGGCTTCCTCGGCGTGGAAGGAGGAATCGTGGTGCATCCGCAATTCTTATTGGGTATCGAATTGAGCGGATGGCTCGTCGAGGAAAGCAACACCCAGGATCCTTCTGTCGGGGAGGGAATCATGCAGGCCTTTCTGACGACTCGCACGTATCCAATCCCTGATATTGGTCTGTTCGTAAAACTTGGCGGTGGGTATGTGAGCCACTGGAATAATCGGCCTGGTGAGCCGAGAAGGCTCAATGGCTGGGGCGTGACTCTCGGCGGCGGTTATGACGTGCTGATCATCGAATCGCTTCCGGTGTTGCCGTATGTTACGCCCTTTGTCACCTACGGGTTCGGTGAAGCAGGCGATCTGAATCACCACGCGATTACAGGCGGCATCGGCCTGACGGTCACGGGGAAGGGAAAGTGACGGAGTCTGTCGGCAATCGGCGAAGGATAGCTATGATGGAAGGCGGCAGATCACATGGGACGTGTTCCTTTGTGCCGAAGGCCTCTCAACCTTTGCCGCGGGAGAACATATGGCCTACACACAGACGCTCATAGACTTTTCCTGTCATTGCGAACCACGTTGTTGATGTAAAGGGGAAGGACGGATATCTGCGAGAAGATACAGTCCCAGCCAGGATCGGATATTTTTCAGGTAGATCGACGAGCCGACAATCTTGAGGCGATCATCAGACCGGGCTTGCTCAATCGAGAGGTCTCCCATCCACACTTCGGTCATCGTTCGCAGGTCGCAGGTGATATAGACATCCACTTCAGTGCCGGGATTGTCCGTGCAAAGGTCCACTTCATTGTTCTGTGTCTTCACCCACCACTCGTTATAACGATCCAGGTCCGTGAACGAGAACCTGATGACGGTTTGACCACCGGGAAGTTTTCCCGGGTCGATGCGGCGCTGAATATCCGACATCAGTAGCTGCACGTCGAGTTCCTTGTCCGTCATCTGTCCACGCGCCCAGCGCATCCCCCACTCGGCCGTTTTAAGGACGATGGGATAGAGTTCGCGACCGGCTTCAGTCAGTTGATACTCGTAGCCGCGCTGTTCCGGTATGCGCTTGTGGACGATCAGGCCGTGTCTGCGGAGAGTTTCCAGCCGTTTATTCAAAATCGTCGGAGAAACTCTAGAAATGGCGCGCTGGATTTGATTGAAACGGGTTGCTCCCAGAAGCAGCTCGCGGACAATGAGGAGCGTCCATTTCTCGCCAAGAATCTCCGCCGCCTTGGCAACCGGGCAGAACTGACCGTATTCGAGCATTGTCACCCCCGTTACTACAGAAAACGTAGTTCGGTACTACAGATTGCGCTCTTTCTCATTTACACGCTCACGACTATGCTCGCCTCAACGATGAGGAAAACAGTTTTACAATTTCCCGGCCAAGCTTGGCTATCGTAACGAAGGAGCACGGATGATGAAAGCCCTAATCCCCTCAACCATCAGAGTCGCAATACAGGTCGCCGGTTTGGATAGAAAGAACCGCCGCAACATACGACCCATCATAAGCCCAAAATAAGAAAGGAGGATCTATCATGCTGCCTGCCAAATTGAGAAATTCCATCTTACAAGATTTCCGGGGTCACGATGAGGAAATTCTTCCATCCTTTGACTCTGAAGGAGGCGAAGGGACTCACGAGAGAAGTCTTGCTCCAGTCGGAAAGGGATTTTTTTATAAATGGGACGATTACGAGCCACGCGGCCTGCCCGATCCTCATGGCGGGCATGTGGGTGAGCGGAAGAGAAATCGCGCTCACGAACCAGCACCTTCCAGCCTGGCTCAAGAAAGCCATGGGAGCCGCGCTTTCCGAAGTCAATCGATGCCCCTATTGTGAAGATATGCTGTTAAGTCTCACGCACGGGGCCAACCAGAATAACGTCGCCAATTCCCTCCGGAAAAACGAGATGGACGCGATCGACGATGAACTGACGCTCAAAAGATTCCAATGGACCAAGGCCAGTATCACCAGATATGCGGAGGAATTGCAGGATCCTCCCTTTAGCCCGACAGAAATTCCCGAAGCTCTTGGGACGTTGATCGTTTTCAATTACACGAACAAAATTTCCGACTTTACCCTTGACGGGTCTCCTGTGCCTTCTTCCTTTAGAAGCGGGGCATTAAAACTCTTTGGATTGGAGCTCCAGGAATCGTCTGCGCTGGACTTGGAGCATGGGGCGTCCCTCTACATGCTGCCTGAGGCGGAGTTACCTGAGGAGTTCTGCTGGGCCGAAGGCAATCCGCTCGTGGCGGATAGTCTCGCCCGCTGGAACCGCGTCGTGGAGGAAGAAATTGACCATGCGCTGTCGAGAGAAGCTCAACACATGATCAGGGAGAGCCTCGTTACCTGGCAGGGCGGCCAAGCCCCATTGTCCCGAAGGTGGGTGGAAGAGGAAGTGCAGGGACTCCAAGGTGAGGAGCGGGACAAAGCCAAGCTAGTGCTGTTGGTTGCGAAGGCTTCTTACCAATTGGACGACGGACTCATTGAGCAGGTGAGGCAACACGGGGTGAGTGAAGCAAACCTGGTGAGGCTGGGTGCCTGGGGCGCCTATATGGGTGCCAAAACTATTGCCAACTGGTGCGCGCCGGCCCCATGTCTTGTTTGATTGAAAAAGGAGAAGGAGGAAACGATGAAGGACATAACGCTCATCACATGTGCCACGGGAGCTGTGGGTCGGAGAGTGGTCAGCATTCTGGAGGCCAAAGGACAACGAGTGCGAGCGGGGGTGCACCGAATAGAACGTGCGCCAAAAGTACAGGCGCAAAGCACCGAAGTCGTGGCGTTCGATTTTTCTGATCCGTATTCAATAGAAGCAGCAGTCACGGGAGTGGAGCAGGTCTGCTTGATTACCCCTCACACGAATAGACAGTTTGAATGGGCCTCAATGCTGATCGACAAGGCGAAAAAAGCCGGTGTGAAGCGCATCGTGCGGTTGTCGGGATTGGCGGCTGCGATGGGGCCGGAAGTGCGAGTCGGGCGATGGATGAAGATGGTGGAAAATTACCTGGCGGATTCAGGGCTGGAGTGGACCGTCATTCGTCCCGGACCATTCATGCAGAATTTCTTGAGTCTTTATCCCAGGCAAGGGGGCCAGTATTGGCCGCCGATCGGCGACGGCAAAATTTGCCACATTGACGTTGGTGACGTTGCCGACATTCTTGCAAAAGTGCTCGCCGAGGAGGGGCACAATCGAAAAACCTATACGATCACGGGCAGCCAGGCCCTCTCAATGACGGAAGCGACAGACCTCCTGACGCAGGCTGGCCATAGCAACGCCGCGTACGATCCGATACCTGAACAGCAGGCGCGTGAATTATTGGGGAAGGCGGGGAAACCTGAATGGCTGATCGACGTACTGATGCAACTCTTTGCTGCCTTTGAATCCGGCGCCGCAAGCCTGTCAGTGGATACAGTCGAGAAAATGCTCGGACGGGCCCCTGTGAGCTTTGAACAATTCGCGGCGACACAATCCTATTCAGGCAACTAGGATCCACGGCAGAGAGGGGCGGAATGTAGGACACGATCGCGTGTTGCCGGTGACTCGTCCTCGACTCAAGAGCTTAAGCTCACGGGGTCTCTTGTGCGGGGAGTGTGATGGGGACGGAGGAAGAAGGAAGGAGTGTCTTTATGAATGCAAACCAAGCACTATGGGAAAAAGGAGACTTCACGCGGATCGCAGAGAGCATGCGAGAGAGCGGAGAGGCGCTGGTCAAGGATTTCGGGATCAAGAAAGGTTTCAAGGTCTTGGATCTCGGATGCGGCGACGGAACGACGGCCATTCCTTCGGCGAAACTCGGCGCGGACGTCTTGGGGGTCGATATCGCGAGAAATCTTGTGGACGCCGGGAACCAGCGTGCCAAGCAGCTTGGTCTTACGAACTGCAGGTTTCAGGAAGGTGATGCCTGTGATTTGCGCGGACTCAGCGATAATGCGTTTGACCTCGTCGTGTCGATTTTCGGTGCCATGTTCGCACCAAAGCCCTTTGAAGTGGCGAAGGAAATGGTGCGTGTGACAAAACAAGGTGGTCGGATCATTATGGGAAACTGGATTCCGAATGATCCCACGCTCGTGGCTCAAATTTTGCGGATTTGCTCCGCGTACACGCCACCCCCTCCAGAAGGCTTCGTCAGCCCGATGACATGGGGGATGGAGCCCATGGTCATCGAACGGTTTGCAAGCGCCGGCGTGGAGCCAGAGAAGGTCTCTTTCATGCGAGACACCTTTACGTTCAACGTTCCCACGCCGCCATCAGAGTACCTGGCGGTATTCAGAACCTACTACGGACCTACGATGAATGCGTTCGAGGCCGCAGAACGGGATGGACGAGCCGCCGACTTACAAAAAGAACTCGAACTGTTATTCGAGAGGCAAAACAAGAGCACGCGCAAGGACGTTACCTGCATTGCAGCAACTTTCTTGCGCGTGACGGTTGCGGTCTGAATAGCCGGGGAAGGAATGCTCCACAAAAACGCATTTGCTGACTTTTGGGTTTTTGTCGGTTGTAGAGAATCTGAGTGAATGAGGGCCTATTCCCCTTAGCGGTAAACGATCTCGACGCGGGTAAGGAAGTCGCTCAGTTTGCGGATGTGATCGGCGATCACGGCACGATCTTCTCGTAATGCCGTTTGTTCCAGGGTGTCGCCGATGATGCTGATCTCTTCAAAGCCATACCCTGCCCCATCCCCCTTCATGCGATGACCTAACAGACGTATTGTTGGGAAGTCATTGCTTGTGAGGGCAATTTGGAGAGTTTCGACGTCCTTACGGCGGTTCTCCAAAAAGACAGGGATGATATCTGCCAGGTTGGGATCCGCATGGACCACGGGACGATCCTGGGCGGTCGAGTCAGGTTGGTGTGTCATTTCCTCTTGTCCCCGTCGTAGGCCTGGAGCACTTCCAGGAGCGTCTGTTTCTTGATGGGCTTCGTCAGATGCGTATCGCAGCCGGCTTCGAGAATCTTCTTCCCATCCTCCTTTAATGCAAGAGCTGTTAACGCAATAATCGGGACATGCGAAAGGTCATGCTCTCGTTCCCACGCGCGGATACGACTTGTGGCTTCGTAGCCATCCATAACCGGCATGTTCATGTCCATAAGAATGAGGTCGAAATGTCCGTTCTTAACCTTCTCGAGAGCGATGCTGCCGTGGTCCGCCACATCAATTTGATAATGGGTTTCCTTCAAATAGGAACGAATGAGCATTTGATTGTCAGGCGAATCCTCGACCAGAAGTACGCAGAATGGACGCGATGGGCCTGGAATGGGCTGGGCAGGTGGAGCCACCGAAGGCTGGATATTTTGGCTGCGATTGAGGGAGATCTTCACAGCTTGTATCAGGTCCGACTTCCTGATGGGTTTTGTGATGTAACCGCCAAGTCCCATATCGTAGGTTCGAGCGATGTCATCGGCCCAGTGGTCGGAGGCCATCATGATGACGGTGAGTGTGCCCAGTAACTGAGACTGCTGAAGCTCTGTGACAACTTGGAAGCCATCCATGCTCGGCATCCGACAGTCGAGCAGTAGCAGTTCGTAAGGTTGTCCAGATTCCCTGCCACGTTGAAGCTCGGCGAGGGCTTCTTGACCGTTCGCGATGGCGGTAATTTGTGCATTCCAGGAGGAAAACATTTCGGACAAGATTGTAAGATTAATCGGATGGTCATCGACGGCGAGCACGC
>NZ_CDLUDY010000146.1:0-4720 GCF_975968855.1 Petrachloros mirabilis | reverse complement strand
CGTGCGACCACAGGTAGCTGCGAGCCGCGCGCGCCGACTCCTGCATCACATCTCCCAATTGGCCGGTGAGCGTCAACTCGTGGCTCCCCGGTAAGAGAGTCGTTTCGATGTAGAGGACATCCCCGCCTGTAGGCGTCCATGCCAATCCCGTCGCCACACCTGGCGGCAGGTGTTTACGTGCCTCTTCCGGCATGAACCGCTCAGAACCTAGCCAGTCGGGCAGGACTTCAGGCTGGATGGCGACCGGTGTACGCTCCTGACCTTCCGGAAGATCAGCGAAGGTCAAGGCGACTTTTCTTGTCAGTCTGCCGAGCATCTGTTCCAGTTGGCGGACACCGGCTTCTCGCGTGTAGCGCGTGATGACGAGGTTCAACACCTCATCGGAGAGTAACGCCTGTTCGGCGGTAATTCCCGATTCTTTGAGACGCCGCGGCCAGAGATATCGGCGTGCGATTTCAGCTTTTTCCCGCTCGCTGTATCCATGGATCCGGATGATTTCCATACGGTCCAGCAAGGGCTGGCTGATCGAGTCCAGCGTATTGGCTGTCGTGATAAAAAACACCTTCGACAGATCGAAAGGCAGATCCAGATAATGGTCGCGGAATGTATGGTTCTGCGCCGGATCAAGGATCTCCAGCAATGCTGCCGCCGGGTCGCCACGGAAGTCGCGGCCCATCTTATCAACTTCGTCCAACATCAAAACAGGATTGTTGACTCCGGCACGTCTGATGGCCTGGATAATGCGCCCAGGAAGGGCCCCTACATAGGTGCGGCGGTGCCCGCGCAATTCGCCTTCGTCATGGACGCCGCCCAGGCTAAATCGCTCGAAGGTGCGTCCCATGGCCCTGGCGATTGATTGTCCCAGGCTGGTCTTGCCGACGCCCGGGGGGCCGACCAAACAGAGGATTGGCGCCTTCGCCGTCGGATTCAATTTCAAGACCGCCAAATGTTCGACGATCCGCTCCTTGACCTCTTTAATGCCATAGTGGTCTTCTTCCAATACCTCGCGGACCTTGGAGAGATCGAGGTGCTCTTCCGATGCCTTTTGCCAGGGCAACTCGAGGACCAATTCTAGGTATGTACGGAGGACTTGATGGTCCGGCGATGAAGGCGGGACTTTCCCTAAACGCGTGATCTCGCGCTCGACCTCTTTGCGGATGTGTTCGGGGAGATCGGCCTCATTGATTTGTTTCTTAAGGCGAGCGACCTCGTTTTCCTCGTCTTCGCCTTCGCCGAGTTCCTGTTGAATAGCCTTCAGCTGTTCGCGCAAGACATATTCGCGCTGATTCTTCCCGATCTTCGCCTGAGCTTCGGTGGCGATCTTGTCCCGCAACTGCAGGATTTGAATTTCTTTCAGCAGCGCTGCATACAACGACTGGAGCAATTCGCCGGTCGATGAGCTTTCGAGCAGTCTCTGCTCTTCCTGTACCGTCAGATTGAGCAGCGAGGCGACGCGATACGCTAACGAAACGGAATTATCTTCACCGGCAAATGCGTTTGCCGCCTCCTGAATGCCGGGAGCTTGAATTAATCGCGGCAGATCCGTAACGAGGTCCTGAATCGCTCGGTGGAGCGCTTGGATCTCCGGCCCTTGATCCGAGGGTGGATCAAGCTTTCTGGCGTGTACAACAAGAAATGAATCGGATTGTTCAGCTTTCACCAATGCAACCCGTTCGATTCCTTGGACGAGAGCCTGTAGAGTCCCTCCCTCGGTGCGGCCGACCTGCTTGATGATGGCCTTCGTCCCGATCCCGTAAAGATCATCCAAACTTGGTTCCTCTGTCGCAGGATCGCGTTGAGCGACGATCAGGATGGCCTTCTCTTCGGTCTTCATTGCGGCATTCACCGCTGCGACGGACCGTTCTCGCCCGATCGTCAGCGGCATCATAACGCCAGGAAAAAGTACCGTGCGTTTGATCGGCAGAACCGGTAGGGTGACGGTTACGGTTTCGTTGGTCATGTCTGTTGATCTCTCCTCTTGCTGGGATGAACAGAGCGTGTTTATCGTACGTACAGTTGCTAGATAGCTTGTGTCCACATGAAGTCAAGGGGAAGGAGCGTAAGGTGTGGATTAATTGAACTTAATGAGACGAGATGCCATCAACGAATTAAACGATCGACAAAGATGCCGCCTGTTGGGTAGCTCATTGATTTTCCATCTGCCGGCTCTTCATTTTTCGGCATGGTCGAACCATTCGGGAATCGATAGAGATCCCTTCCTGCAAGATCGAAAAACCCTGCGACTCCTTTTTCCGAGGCTCTGCCAAAACCGGATTTGACCTGGTAGCGATCGTCACCTCCTTCTTCGATAAAGATTCCCCAACCTGAATAATCGGCTCCTCCGAGACCGGTTGATGATTGAAATGCGTAGTGGTCCTTGCCGTTGCCGCTGTCCAACATAAGGCTGACGCTGTGGTCCCAGGCGACTCCAGCATTGTAGAAAGGGCCGGTGGATCCGTACCGGTCGTCGCCGTGCCGGTCCGTGAAAAGAGAGATGCCGAAGTGCGCGGAAGATCCGTGCCCGTAGCGGGCGGCTTGATAATCGTCATCTCCGTCGAGGTCCAGGTGCGTGCCGATTCCAAAAAAGTAGCCATGCCCCTGCGAGAAGTTTGCACTCCTGTACTGGTCGTGGCCTTCAATGTCTAGGAGCAGCCCCCATCCGCCGGCTACGCTGTATGCCTGCCAATCGAGACGCTTTGTCAAGGTACGCTTACCGGAGCCTGTGCCGAGTCCGAAACAGTCGTATTGAAACATTGGATCGTCTGGTTTGCCGTTCCGGGTATCTTCCGCATTGTAGGCGCTGGGATATTTGTTTCCGCATTGATAGCGGTCATCGCCTTGGACATCGATCAGGGCTCCTATCCCTTGCGGCCCGCCGAAACCGATGGAAAACCCGTGGCTGGTGTAACGATCGTTGCCGGCTCCGTCAAGGAGGAGGCCGAAACCGGCCATTGCCACGCCTTGCGTCATGCGGCTACCTTCGTATACGTCATCTCCTTTGGCGTCGAAAAGAATGCCGAGACCACCGAATCCTGCTCCGCCGGACGCCATGTCGAGTTGATAGACGTCATCGCCCGATCGATCGATCAGTAGGCCTACGCCCAATCGTCCGGTTGCCAGGCCTAGGGCAGAGCCTTGATAAGTGTCGTTGCCAGTCAAATCAATCACGACCGCAATACCGTGTTCTGGATCAGTAGAGGAGGCGATCATGCCTTTGTAATGGTCGTCCCCTCCAAGGTCGATGACGATGGCGAAACGGTGATGGAGTTCATACGTGTTGGGGCCGGCTCCGCCGATGACGATGCGACCGTAAGAAGTCTTCTCGGAGTAGAGAACTGTCCCTGTGACGCCTGGTGGTACTTCAGATGATGTAATCGAATGGGTGAATGCGTTGGATAAATCGATGGGCCATTGCTCGTTGGCCAGGCGTCCTAGAATTTGAGCTGCTGCCAGGAGATTGGCGTAATCAACCTGCTCCTCGATTAGTTCTGCATACCGAAGGTCGGCCTTGAGCTGCGCGAGGGTTTGGACCGAAAAGTTTGAAACTTGCGGCGTAAAGCGCTGCACGACTGTATGCGCGTGCTCGAAGAGAAAGCGACGTTCCTCTTCGCTTAAATTGGCCAGGGCCTTCGCTCGATGTCGCAAGGCCTCTTCCAACGTTTCCAACATGAATGTTTCTAGTTCTTTCGGCGTGGGGTTCGTTGGAAGGTGTGCCGCTTCGTGGAATGCGGAGGTGCGATCGACACCGGCTTCAAGGAGATCAAGCAGACCGGGAAGATTGACCGATCCTCCTTCAGCCAATTCAGCGGCGATCAATCCCTGCTCTTCAAGGCTGGTCAGGCCTTTCCAAGGCTGCTTCAGTGTAAGGGTCGCGATGCTCCGCTTAAATCGAGCCGGGATAGTCTCAATCTTTTCATGTCCGAGGGTCCATGATCGCATATTTTCCGCGAGGAAACGCTCCAGGTCTTTTTTTACTGTGGGGGTCACCCGTTCTAACTTAGATTCGCGCATGCGGCTTTTAGGCGCAGGAGGAGTATGTTGTCCGAAAAAGGGAACGGATTCCGGTATCAGGCTACATGCAGAGATGGTCACGATCAGAAGGGCCGTGGCTGAGAACCTTAGGAAAAGCGTCATGACTCACAGGTCCTGGCGGTGATTTATAAATTGGTAAGACCGGGCGAAAACTTTTTTCTCATGGAGCCCTGGACTATCTTGAACTCATAGAGTCGGCACTCGATGGCTCCGTTGAAAAGGGGTGTCCGTCGCGATGGAGCCAATCCTATCATCTTGGGAAGCCAGGCATCTCCTGTGAAAACATATGCCCGCCAACCGGCGAAGTTCTGCTTGAGCCAGTCTCCGAGTCTTGGATAGAAGGATTCAAGATTTTCGGCATGACCAAGCCTGATGCCGTAAGGGGGATTGACGAGGAGCACGCCTTTTTCAGCCGGGGCTGTAAGGTCGAACATGTCACATTGTCGGAGCCGGATATCAATACCAACGCCAGCACTCTGGAACGTTCGTTGCACGATTTTCACGGCGGCAGGATCCTGATCAGAGGCATAAATTGCCGCCGGAGGAGCGGAAAGTTGTTTGGCTCGCGCAGCTTCACGCAATCGGCCCCATAGGGATACATCATGCAAGAGTAAGCGTTCGAAGGCGAACGAACGTGCCAGCCCCGGTGCGATCCGCCGCGCCATTAATGCTGCTTCAATGGCGATGG
>NZ_CDLUDY010000145.1:0-17015 GCF_975968855.1 Petrachloros mirabilis | reverse complement strand
TCGTCAGGTCAAGCCACAGAGCTACGGCAAGGCGCAGGAAGAAAATGTTCTTGACCGTTCATTCCAATATGTGATAAGGCATCGTAACAGGAGCATCGAGATGCCGAGACCAAAAGAATTCGATACTGCCGAGGCCTTGGACAAGGCCATGCAAGTCTTTTGGCACAAGGGTTACGAAGCAACGTCAATAGATGATCTGTTGACAGCGATGGATCTCAATCGAGGTTCGCTCTACGACACGTTCGGCGACAAACATCAGCTATTCCTTGCCTGCTTGGACCGGTATTGCACGGGTCTGATGGGAGAACGATTGAAACAGCTTGAACAGCCTGGTCCGGGGTTAGCGGCGATCAAGCAGTTCATTGCGACGATGGGAGAAGGCATGTTCGGTGATCCGTCCCGCCGCGGGTGTCTTCTTGCGAACACAGCCATGGAATTGGCGCCCCATGAAAAAGATATCGGCCTGCGCGTATCGCGCTCAATCGCACGCGTGGAAGAAGCCTTTTACAACGCACTCACCCGCGCCAAGCGACAAGGAGAGCTCCGCAAAGAGCAAGACCCTCGCTCGCTGGCCCGCTACCTCACAGGCATAATGCAAGGCGTCGTGGTGATGTTCAAAGCCGGAGCCCCAGAAGAGACTCTGCGGGATATCATGAAGACCGGCTTGTCCGTCTTAGGGTAGGCAATTTTTTTGCCGATTTTTGGAACGATCGTTCCATTAATATAACGGAGGTTCCTCGATGCTGACCACTCAACTCCCTGTGCTGCATGAAAAACCGGAGGTTGCAGGCTCTACTCCCTTCGTACAATCCGGCGTCCTGAACAGCAACTGGCTTCGGGCACTCTCCGTTGAGGCGGGAGCTGACGACGTCGGCTTCGTGGAATTATCCCGCCGCGAGCTCGACGACCAACGCGACGACATCCTCGACTGTTTTCCTCAAGCCAAATCCTTGATCAGTTTTGTTGTCCGCATGAATCGCGAACCGATCAGGAGTCCGGCACGGTCAATCGCCAATCTAGAGTTTCACCGGACCGGTGACGACGTGAACGACATCGCGCGTCGCATCGTCATGGCCCTGGAACGGGAGGGCGTGCGCGCCGTTAATCCGGCGATGGGATTTCCTATGGAGATGGATCGATTCCCGGGGAAACTTTGGGTCGTGTCACACAAGCCGGTTGCTGTCGCGGCGGGGCTCGGTCAGATGGGTATTCACCGCAACGTCATTCACCCGACGTTCGGCAGTTTTATCCTCCTCGGCACTATCGTGCTTGATACGGCAATCGATGCGCCCGGTGCGCAAATCGACTACAACCCCTGCTTCGAATGCAAGCTCTGCGTCGCGGCCTGCCCGACCGGCGCGATCGGATCCGACGGACACTTCGATTTTTCAGCTTGCTACACCCACAATTACCGCGAATTCATGGGCGGATTCACGGAATGGGTCGAGCGAGTAGCGGACAGTCCTAATGCGAAGGCTTACCGCCGGAAGGTGAACGATGCGGAATCCGCTTCGATGTGGCAAAGCCTATCCTACGGCGCCAATTACAAGGCGGCCTACTGTCTGGCAGTCTGTCCCGCCGGCAAGGACGTGATCGGACCCTTTACAACCAGTCGCAAAGCATTCACTGCCGACGTCGTAAAACCGCTTCAGTCCAAAGAGGAGCCTGTCTATGTTATTCGAGGCTCAGATGCCGAACAGCACGTGACAAAACGGTTTCCACACAAACAGGTGCAGCATGTCGGAAACAGCCTGCGCCCGCAATCGATTAAGAACTTCTTGGACGGTCTGCCCATTCTGTTCCAGCGGAATCAATCCGCAGAGCTCTGTGCGACCTATCAGTTTACATTCACGGGAAAGGAATCCCGGCAAGCTACGGTCGTGATCAAGAACAAAACCTTGGCCGTGCACGATGGTCACGTGGGAACGCCGGACCTTCGGATTACAGCGGACAGCAACACCTGGATCAAGTTTCTCGCAAAAGACCAGGCCCTTCCGTGGGCTTTGCTCCGGAGGAAGATCCGGTTGAGGGGATCCCCGCTCCTCCTGTTCAAATTCGGCAAGTGTTTCTTGGCAGGATAACCGTTTTCCACTCATAAGGAGGTTGAACATGACCGCAACTGCAGCAACGCAACAAGTCGATGCCATCTTTGCCGCAGTCGAACAGGCGTATGGATGGGTTCCCAATTTGATCAAGGAAATGAGCAGGAGTGTCCCAACCGCTCAGGCGTATCTGAGCGGACAGCAAGCCTTAGCAAAGGGATCACTCTCTCCCAAAGAGCAGCAAACCGTGCAACTGACCGTCGCGTCCGTCAACAACTGCCACTATTGCCAAGAGGCACATGCATGGATCGGCGGAAAGGCGAGGATCTCAACAGAGGGTATCGCCGCGATTCGATCAGGACGGCTCCCCGAAGATGAGACCTTGGCGAACATTGTGGAGATCACCAGGCTGATTATGGAGAAACGCGGCTGGTTGAGCGAAGAAGACCTTCGGAAAGCCGAGGCGAATGGCATTTCCAAAACACGGTTGTATGAAATCATTACCTACATCGGCCTGAAGACGATCTCCAACTACATCAACCATATCGCCCATACACCGGTCGATGAGCAGTTTTCGGCTTGAGTAAGGACGTTACCGACAACCTTCAACCGGGAAAGGAGAAACCCCATGTCCGTGGCAGCGGCCAATGAACTCGAAACCAGATTGAAAGAGCTTCAGCATTATATCCGCGAGGGGCGGGTTATCGACGCCTTGTTGGAATTCTACGATGTGAACGTCTCGATGCAGGAAAATGCCAACCACCCCACGGTGGGGCTCCAGGCTAATATCGAGCGGGAGAAGCAATTCCTGGGTGGCGTGAAAGAGTGGAAAGGTTTTCACGTGAAGGCTGTGGGCATCGGCCATGATGTCACATTCTACGAAGCTGTGTTCGACTGGATCGCCACAGACGGCACGCCAATACATATTGAACAGGTCGCTCTGGCGAAATGGAGGAACGGGAAGATCGTTCATGAACGGTTCTTTTATGATACGGGTGGGGCCAGAAGCTGACCAAGAAGTGGGAAGGCCGTGACTCTACACTCGCTCGAGAAATCACGGCCTTCCCTTCGCACAAGACACTACGGGATGGCGGACACCCTTAGATAGCATGCTTCGCCAACAAACCTATAGAATGCACTGAAACGATGGCAAGGGTTTCACCGTATGGCCTACGATGAACAGTTAGCGGTACGTATCCGTAAGCTCTTGAAAGGTCGCCGCACCTTGGTCGAGAAAAAGATGTTCGGAGGGCTCGCCTTCCTATTAAACGGAAAGATGTTTGCCGGGATCTTGAAAAAGGACCTGGTCGTCCGAGTTGGCCCGAAGGGTCATGACGCAGTGCTAGAAGAAGCACACACGAGGCCCATGGATTTCACCGGGAGACCCATGAGGGGCTATGTCTATGTGAGTCCAGCCGGCACCAAGGATGCCGCCCGACTTCAGAAATGGATCGCAAGAGGATTGGATTGCGTGGCCAAGCCGGTAACCGTCAAGAACACAACGAGGAGGCCCAAATGAATCATCCTGTCGTCTCGCAAGAAGAATGGAACAAGGCGCGGGGGGAATTATTGGCGCGAGAAAAAGAATTCACCACGCAGCGCGATCAGATGACAGCACAGATCCGCGCCCTACCCTGGCGTAAGGTCGAGAAGAGCTATTCGTTCGACAGCTCGACCGGTCAAGAGAGTCTCTCAGATCTCTTTGACGGCAAAAGTCAGCTGGCCATCTATCATTTCATGCTCGGTCCTGATTGGGAGCAAGGTTGTAAGAGCTGTTCGTTCTGGGCGGATGGATTCCAAGGCATTCCGATCCATTTGGCGCATAGGGACACATCCTTCGTCGTCGTGTCGCGTGCGCCCCTTGAGCAGATCGACCGCTTCAAGAAGCGGATGGGTTGGACCTTTCCGTGGGTCTCATCATTTGGCTCTGATTTCAATTTCGACTTCGGCGTGTCGTTCACTGAGCATGACGAACAAACCGGGCAGGTGCTCTACAACTATACAGTCGGTCCCTACATGGCTGACGAAATGCCAGGTGCCAGCTTTTTCTACCGCGAGGGCCAACAGATCTACCATACCTACTCCACCTATGGTCGCGGACTGGATCTGCTCAACTGCATCTACAACTGGCTGGACCTCGTCCCCAAGGGGAGAGACGAAAATCCGGATTCCACAATGGATTGGGTGCGACATCATGACCGGTACGAGGATAGTCCGAGGACCTCGAAGTCTTGTTGCAGTCAAGAAAAAGAGCGGCCCTGACGAGGAGGCTGCGGCTACTCCCTCATCCTTGACGTATTCTTGCAGTTGCTCGAATCACCCTTGACGTGAGTTACGCAGCATGTTTGATTATCATCTTGAACCGAAGGAGGTTCCCCATGAAACGGACCGTCGGATTGATGGCGCTGACGATGCTGCTTGCCGGTCTCACAGGCTGCAGCTACATTTATTACCCGCGCGCTGCCGATTACGCAGCCCAAGCCAAGGGTGCCACTGGCGTCGAAACCCTGATCAACCTCACGAACATGATGGAAGCCACGGCTGCCAAAGCCAAGGGTGGCAAAGGCAAAGATAGTGCACTGGATGATTACCATAACCAGCTGCACGCGCTGCTCAATTCATTTTGTTGTGGCGTGACCGAGGCTCAGGCTAAAAGCCCGGCTTACGACCTGGCAGTCACACATAAGAAAGAACTGAAAGCCATCTTCAAGCGGTTGTGGAAATTTAAAGACGTCCAGCCACAGCGCGATCAACATTTGGATCTTTCAATCGCTGAGTTGAAAGAACTGCGCGAGACGCTGAAAACGTTGTAACCGACTGTTCGAAGGGCCTTGGCTCGGTCCAACGGCTTTGCTATAGAATGGCCTGAATGAGCCGAGCAACCAGAGCCCATCATCTGTTTCGAGCCGCCGTTGAAGCCCTCCTTCACGCGCATGCGCCCAAAGGATCCACGGGCATGGGCGAGGAGCTTTCGTCTGCGCTTGAAAAAGCAGATCCGTCAACCGACCTCTGGACCATCATCGCGAAGGAATGCGAATCCTTGTTGGGCTCCATTGCCTATCGGCATGGCTCGCTCGCTCAGGCCATCGAGTGGGAAACCCTCAAACTCCAATCTCGGATTCGACCGGAGGAAAATACTTCTCCCCCTCCGATCTTCCGGGACCGGCACGTTCATATCGGAGCTCTCATTCAACTTTGGCGCCGGCTGGCTATGGAAACGGAAGACCTCCTCGCAGCCCAAGGCATCGACACGCTTCTCGATGTCGGGCCCTGGGGTGGATTCAACTTCGTTCTGGAATCAGATGGATATACCAGGATGAAATTCGCTCGACTCACGCTCGGCATCGGCAGCCTGGCCTCGCTCCCTCTCGCAGAGACAGGGGGGCCGTTCTTCGAGACATTCTTGCCCCGCTATCGCTCGCAGCTGGAACTCGCCGGTGTCTCTATCCCGGACAAGTGGGGCTTCCACTACCCCAAGTACGAGGAGCATGGTCGGCTAGTTGAACTGTCCTGTATCTACTATTTCCCCGAGCACACGTACGAACGCCGGAGTTTCGTGAAAGTTCGGGTCTCACGTGAATTCGAGACGGTGGAAGAGATCATCTTGCGGGATTTCGTCGTGCTACTCGAACGACTCCATTATACGGCTGACTGGGAGCAGTATCGCGCCACGACCAAAAACGTCGACGCACGGTTCGACCTTCAAGATTTCATCTCCCTCAGTCATGTCGCAGAAGGAGTTTATCGGCGAACCGCAACGGAAGACGCCCTGCTGAACGAACTCAAGGAAGCCTTCAAAGGAACGATCCGCGAACCGGCCGTCCTCTACGGCTATTGGGACAGAGTCGTTCGCTCGAGGTGGATTGAACATCTCTACTGGGCGATCGCAGAGGCAGGATTAGGTGTGAAGAAATATCAGCGGCCTGTGATGCTGGGACGTGAACTGTTTCCAAAAATCCCTCCGCGGCTCCTGCTTCCCGTGAGGCGTCACCTGCAAGCGTACCATGGGGAAGTCGGCGCCCGGAGGCCGACCTAAGGATCATCACCTCACTCCAGTCGCGTTGCCTCCAGCGTCCCGATGGAGCCTCTCACCACTCTCCGCCGAAATCGTCCGAAACCCAGGTCCTTCAGCCACCCTTCAACCTCCCCCCATCCGTAGGAACGACCTCCCGGCGTGAATGTGTACATCACCAGAGAAAAGACGGAGGCCTCGGCAGGTTTCGCGAGGCTCTCATCGAGAAAAAACTCGACGATAAACAGTTTGCCTCCCGGCTTCAACGCCTGACGCACACGATTGAGTAACCGGCGATTATCATTCTCATTAAAATCGTGCAGGACGTTCCCTACCATTACCGCATCATATTCGTTTTCTAACTTGGCGGTGAAAACATCACCGGCACGCACAGCCAGTCGACTCTGCAATCCGTTTTTTGCAATCAAAGAGCGGGCCACGGATACGGATTGGTCCACCATTAGGCCGGTCAGCTTGGGATAACGCCGAGCCAGCGCGATGGAATAGGAACCGGGGCCTCCTCCAAGGTCCAGAAGGCGCACCGGTCTTTCCGACAACCGAATCGTCGCGATCGTCAAGGGGGCGAGGACAAGGCTCCGCTCGTGCATGGCCAACGCAAACTTACGGCGGAATCTGGCCGTTTCCGTGATCGGAGCCCAGCCGGACCGCCCACGGCGGATCGCCTTCGCTGTCCCCGTCCAATCGGACCAGTGGTGTGAGAGTAACCAGAGAAGATTCGTAACGGATCGAGAACTCCGTTCATCGAGAAAAGTTCTGGCAAGCCGTCCGTTCCGGTATCGGCCGTTCCGCTTCCTGAGCAAATCCAAACCGACAAGGGCGTTCAGGAGTAGATGCATTCCCTCCTTCGTTGTTTTACAAGACTGCGCCAGTTGGTCCACACGCCTCGCTTTCGTTCCTAGCGCGGTAAACAGACCCAATTCGTTGGCGATCAGTAAAGTTTTCGATTCGGCATAGCCGTTTGCCAGCCGCATGAGGTCGGAGTAGGTCATGGAGTCGCCGGTGGAGTGCTGCCTGGCACGTCGATATCCATCCACATACCCTCCATGAAGTGCGGTCTCCGCCTGATTGGATCAGCGAGAAAACACAGGATGCCGTAGCGCCCAGGCTCCACTTTCAAGGGAAGAATTGCCACCCGTCCCGGCGCCAGGCCCGTCACGCCTCCGATCGTACGGCCGGCCGGATTGTCCGGTATCCCGGGCCTGTAAAACTCCAGGAAATCGACCACCGACGCGCCGGGCTCGAGCGAGAGCAAGAGCACCTCGTGGGCTTCTCGGCCGTCGTTTCGCACCAGAATTTGTTGTTCGCCCGCCGTCATTGGCCTGTCGAAAGAGTAGCTGAACTCTTTCATGAACAGGGTCAACGTCGGACTCGGAGCCGTACGGGCCGCTTCCTCTCCTTCCGTCACCTTCAGGGCCTTACTCATACCCTGGATCACATGCGGACGCCCCCGTTTGTCCGGAATGCCGCAGATCAAGACGTATTCGCCCGGATCCAAATCGAGCATCGCCGTGGCTTCCTTGCCCGGCATCACGCTATTCACTCCACCATAACGGACGACCCATGAAGGCAACTGAGTCGAGTCGGCGGCCAGCGCCTCGTTGAAATCCTTCGCCGTTTTGCCTGCCGACAGCTTGAGAAACTGCACGTGATGTGTGTCATGGCCCTGATCCTGTAGTCGAATGGTGTGCCACCCGGGAGCAATTTGATCCGGACCGCTGAATTGATAGTCCTCCGCGACGATCAACACCTCAGGACGTTCCTGGCCGAATCCTGAGGCAGCGAACCAAAACAGGACGGAGCAAGAGATGACCGTTGCAAGCAAGAGATGACCGGGCAAGTCGAATAGCTGAGATCTCATCGTGCCTCCTCTTCGATACCATAGCCGCCCCTGCTCCGCCTTGCCAACATGAAAATCTTGAGAAGTCTTTTATGTCGGGAGCACCTCTTGAAATACCGCTTCTACTCCATGCACGATGGCGCATTATCTTCCTCAATGAGGCACCCATGGCACAGGCAACAACGCATTCGATCATCGAAGCTCAGCAGAAAGACTGGAACCGTGTCGCGGAAGGTTGGGAAAAGTGGGACCACTTCTTCGAAGTGCAGATGGCCTGTCTCAACCATCGAATCGTGGCCGATGCCAGAATACGGCAAGGAATGAAGGTTCTCGATCTTGGTTCCGGTACCGGCTATCCCGCAATCCTCGCGGCCCAGACCGTCGGTGCTTCCGGCAGTATCGTGGGGATGGATCTCGCCGAACAGATGCTTGATGTGGCAAAGCGCAAGGCGCGTTCATTGGGTTTGTCCGGCATTGTCTTTCGTGCCGGCGATGTGACAACTCTGCCCTTCGAAGCGCAATCATTTGACGCCGTTACCAGCCGCTTTTGCCTGATGTTTCTTCCTGATATTCCGAAAGCCGCCGCAGAAATTGCCCGTGTGCTCAAACCTGGAGGCTGGGTTGCCGCTGCAGTGTGGGCCCCGCCGGAAAAGAACCCGCCGCTCGGCCTGTCAATGGCGGCCATCAGGCGAGTTGTTGACCTTCCACCACCCGACCCTACCGCGCCGGGCATTTTCAGACTGGCCACAGCCGGCGACCTGGCCGGCCTGTTCGAGCAGGCAGGACTGGTCGATAGCATGGACCAGGAATTTCTGTCGGAATGGTCCTATGAATCCGAGGAAGAGTATTACAGAAGCGTCGTGGAATTGGCCGCGCCGATCCAAAACTTGATGGCGCAACTATCTTCCGGTCAATTGCGGCAGGTGAAGCAGTTGATTTTCGAAGGCTTTGTCTCTTTTCGACGGGAACACCGCATCATCCTTCCCATCACTGTCCGCATGGTGGCGGCACGCAAGCCTCTGTAGCCCTTCAAGCCCAATCGGACTCAAAGGCTCAAGAATTACTATGAGGTTCCGGTCGAGATCCTAGAATCTCCTGCGGACCTTGCGCAGTGGGCGATGCAGTCAGCCCAACTGTAATCCTCCCGGGTGTTGAACCTTCTTTGGCCATCGCATACCGCTACGCTAACAGGTAAAATGAGACAAAGTTTCCCGTCATGAGACCAGGAGACCGATGACAACCCGTCTTTGGACAATCTTCGTAACTGTGATCGGACTTCTCTGTAGTAGTTTCACGATCACAACCACGCTGGCAGCCGATAATCCAGATCCACAGAAACTCTGGCGCGCCGTACCACCGCCCCAAACGCCCCAGCAGGAACCGGAACCTCCGAGGCCATGGGTGTTGCGAGAGAGAGAAATCGCCTTGAATCCCTCCCTGTTTGCAGTTTTGAAAGATGCAGCAGCCCGCCCTCATCCCCGTATTACCGTCGAACTCTTCGATGGAGCTCGCTACGATCTAGACATCACCTCCACGGTTTCCCGAATCGACGGCACCGCGATCGTCCGTGGTCAATTCAAACCACCCGCGCAGGGAACCTTCACCTTTGTCGGTAACGACAATCTTCTCATCGGCACCATTCGCGTCGCCAATCGTCTCTACAAGACCGAGCATATCGCCAACGGAAGGCTGAGACTTCTCGAGGTCGATCCCGAGAAAGCACCTCCGGAGTGACGACGGGGTTCCTCAGCGCTGATTTTGTCATGGATTCCATCAACATATGAGAGAGGCAACGGCACAACCGGCCTACCGGGCCTCAAGATGAAGAAAGGATTGAAGTAACCAGCATGTGGTACTCATTCCTTGGTGATTTGACCCTCTGCATCCATCTCATGTTCGTGCTCTTTGTGGTCGCCGGAGGATTCCTCGCTTTGCGATGGCGGCGCATCATCTTCGTCCACTTGCCTGCAGCTGTTTGGGGTGCGCTCGTCGAACTCAATGGATGGGTCTGTCCGCTGACTCCGCTTGAACTATGGCTACGCCAACAAGCCAACGAGGTTGGCTACAGAGAAGACTTCATTGGACATTACCTGCTGGCGGTTTTGTATCCGGATGGCTTGACACGGGAAATCCAGATCGGATTGGGGGTAAGCGCAGTGGCGATCAATCTCTTAGTCTATGGATGGGTATGGCACAAGACTTACAGGCACAGTCTTGCCGGCCACGCGAGATAAAAATGGAATACACCCCAGGAGAGATTCTATTCCCTCTAAGCTGTCGGCGCTTCGACAAAAGAAAGCAAGGGATCAAAAAGGGGTTAGGATGCCGCTAAGAAACACTGCGCTTCATTGATGATCATCGCTCGTCTTTTTAAGACGCCGATCTAACGCAAACCGCGTCAGCCCCAAGTGCTTCGCCGCTAGAGTCTTATTGTAGTCCGCAAGCCGCAACACCTCTTCGATAATAGCCGATTCCACATCCGCCAACGACTGCTGCCCGAGTTTCATCTCGACTCGAACGACAGGCTCGACCGCGCTCGTAGTTACAACCGCAATATGCTGGCTGGATTCACGCAATTCAATCGGTAAACTGTTGGGGGTAAGGGTCCGACCATGACAGAAAATCATGGCACGCTCCAGAATATTCTGAAGCTCTCGAATGTTTCCCGGGTACGCATACCCTTCCAGCAATCGAGCAGTTTCCTGGTCGATATCTGGAACGGTTTTCCCGAAATCCTGTGCGTACCGGACGAGCGCCCTCCGGCACAGCGGCAAAATGTCCTCCGGTCGTTTTCGTAGAGGAGGCAATTCGAATGAGACCACGTTAAGGCGAAAGTAGAGGTCTTCCCGGAACGTCCCGCGACCGACTTCCTTCTTGAGGTCCCGATTTGTGGCTGTAATCAACCGAAAATCTACTCCGATATCGGAGGTTCCTCCGAGTCGCCGGAAAGAGCGTTCCTGTAGGACTCGCAGCAACTTGGCCTGCATGCTCAGATCGAGGTCCCCGATTTCATCGAGAAACAGCGTGCCGCCTTCGGCTTTTTCCAGCAAGCCCAGCTTCCGCTGATTTGCGCCGGTAAAGGCGCCTCGTTCATACCCGAATAATTCGCTTTCGAATAAATCCCTGGGGATGGCCGTGCAATTGACCCCGATAAAGGGACCAGCCGCACGAGGGCCGTTGTGATGGATGACCCTGGCTAGGAATTCTTTCCCCGTTCCCGTTTCACCGAGCAACATCACCGTGGACTTTGGATTCTCGGCCACTTCGCGAACTTGTTCGAGCAATTGCTTCATGACATGGCTGACGGCATCTATGTTGCTCAGACTGAATTGGCTGTCATGATGTTCTCTTTCAGAATCGAGACGGCGGCGGATTTTCAACATGTCCAGGGCGCGGTTGATGACAGGATCGATCGTCTCCAAATCCACCGATTTGATCAGAAAGTCGTACGCCCCGAGCTTCATGGCCTCCACGGCATCCTCAACGGTTCCATATGCGGTCAGCACAATAATCACGGCGGAGGGTGCCAGCTGACGCGCACGTTTCAGCGTATCCAAACCGCTCAGCCCTGGCATTTTCAGATCCACCAACATCACGTCGGGCAAGTCATGTTCTAGACCTTGCAATAGCGCTTCACCTGAATCGAACCCTACGACACGATGGCCCGCCCGTCCCAACCGTTTGACGAGGGAAGAGCGAATCGCCTGTTCATCGTCTGTGACGAAAATCACTGCTTGCATGCCTTACACCTCTCCGCTCTTCGTCTCCGGCTTTAACGGGAGCCATAGGCTCACCACCGTGCCTTTGCCAACGTCGCTGGTCATATGCAATTCGCCCATATGATTTTCCACGATATTCCGGCAGATCGCCAACCCCAATCCCGTCCCGCGTGGCTTGCCTCTCGTAAAGAACGGCTCAAAGACGTGTGGGAGCAGATCTGCCGGGATCCCCTTTCCGCTATCCTTGACTTTGATCATGATGCCCGATCGAGACTTGAGCATAAGTTCGAATGCGGTAATCTCGAGTACCCCGCCTTCCTCAGGAGACGCTTCCAAGGCATTCTGCACAAGATTCAACAGAACCTGTTTCAGTTGGTCTCGGTCGGCATGTAACATGCCTAACGTCGGCGGGATCGACAGCTTTACAGATACCCGTTTGTCCTGCAATGAGACCGCGAGCAACTTCAGAACTTCCTCGACCAGATCCTGTAACGCAAACGCGACGACGGCGAGTTCTCGCGGACGGGCGAATTCCACAATTTGGTTCACGATGCGATCCAGTCGTTTCGTTTCCTTGAGCATCTCGCTGATATCGTTTCGACGACTGTCCGACTCCTCAAATTCATCTACCAACAGCGAGGCAGTTGAACCGATTCCAATCAACGGATTCCTGATTTCATGTGCAATGCCGGCTGCAACCTGTCCCAGCGTTGCCAGTTTTTCGGAACGGCTGAGCCGAAACTGAAGATCCTCCAGCGCGGTGATGTCGATATTGAACCCCACGTACATGTTACGGGGTCCTGCATCATGGGTGAGGGGGATGCGACGGCTCAGCACTTTGAGTGTGCCACCGTTGAGATGGACAAAGCGAAACACCGTTTCATGTGGCCGCCCGTGCCCCACCGCCTGTTCAAACTCCGCCAGGACCCGATCTCGATCTTCGGGATGGATTCGTTCGCGAAATGTCCCCGGATCCACTTCTTCATCAGGATCCAACCCCGCAAGGATTTGGTTATACCGGTTACTGAACGTCACCTGCGTGCCTAAGGTCGTGAAAATCCCCAGGGGGGCGTGATCGACGAGACCGCGATACCTGGATTCAGATTGCGCCAAACTCTCATTCACACGGCGAAGAGCCGATTCCGATTTCTCCACCTGATCAAGGTGGCCGCGAATCTGTGAACTCATGGCGTGCATCACCCTGGTCAGATCCCCGATTTCGTCCTTCCTGTCCAAAACGGGGATCGTAGGCACGACACGATCAGCAGCCGACCCGACATCCTTTGCCAAGCTCACAAGAGGCACCGTGATCGAACGAGCAATCAAATACAATGCGCCGACGATAAATCCGAACGTGAGCACCCCGCCAAAAAGAATCACGTACAGATTCCTGGTCCGATCCTCGCTCAACAGCGTCAACTCTTCGGCCACTCTCTGCTGCTCAAGCTGGTCGAACTTCATCATCCGTTCTCTGATTTCGACCATCAGTGCCCGCCCACGCCCCGCTTCGATGTAATGTATGGCATCCGTTTTATGGCCGGCTTTGATCGCGCTGATAAGTTCGTCCTTCTCTTTCATCAATTGCGCAACCAATTTTTGAACGATCTTGAATTGCTGGAGTTGATCCTTTGAAATCCGACTCTCCAGATCCTTGCCAATCGCAACGATACCCTCCTGGGCGACTCCATACGGACGAAGGAATGGCAGCTCTTCGGTCAACACATATCCCCGAAACCCCGTCTCCAAATCGACCACTAACCGCATGTATTGCGCTGCCGACTTCTGGGCTCTGTAGAGATTGTCTAATCGATCCTCGTCGAGTGAGAGTGTTTCCACCGTCCGGTAAGTCATGACGCTGAGGAGAATAAGTGCCGCCAGCGGGATAACAGAGATCAGCAGGAATTTCGTACGGATCGGGGCATTACCGATGAGGTTCGATATGTGTATCCGCATGGAGATTAGCTCTCAATCAAACATGGTAGGATTCAGAACATTTTCATGTCAAACGCAGCGCCTACATAAGCGCAGATCGACAAGGCGTTGAAACCCGCCGCGAAGGAGAAGTCACCATCGCGATCTGAGCTTGCATGCTCCCGAGCATACCACTCCCCTTCTGTGGCACGTGATCGATTCAGAATCTCGACCCAACGGCTCGGGAGAATGCCGAGAACTGTAACTAGCTCATAGCCTGCGGAAGAAAAACAGAAGGTGCATATACCGTTAAAGTGATGCGTGTTATGCGTCTATGTCCGAGAACGAGAATCTGAGTGAAATGAAGAGAATCGGTCGAGGTCTTGTTCTCTTTCCGGCACACCATGTATTTCTGCTCCCTTTTATTTCGCGTCCACTTTAAGGAACCGGAGGTTTGGTCAGATCATTGTTCACCCAGTTATTATCCGCATTCACATCGATTCCTCCGACGGGAGACGGCTTGTCTAGATTTACGTATTGCATTGTTCCAAACGGTTGAATCTCCTCGTCAACAGGCAGTTGTTTACGGTCCCACCCGCCGCCAAGCGCTCGAATGAGCTCGACCGAAGCCCTCAGGAGGTCGGCCTTGAGTTGTACGGACTCGATGCGCGCCTGCAGCGTGGCGACCTGCGCGTAGATCAGCTCGAGACTGGAGGCTAATCCACCCTGGTAAAGTTCTGTGGTCAGATTTTGCGTTTTGAGCGTCGCCCCGACTGTCGCCTCTTGCTTGTTCACCGCCGTGCTCAGCTGTTTCGTCAGACTCAAATTGTTTTCGACCTCGCGGAATGCATTGAGCACCGTGGAACGGTATCGATCCTCTGTCTCACGATAGACCGACCAGGCCTGCTGCAATTGCGCACGACGATACCCTCCCCGGAACAACGGCAGCTCGATGGCGGAACCATATGACCAGAAGCTATTGGCAAGCTTCACCAAGTTGAACCCTTCATCCTCAAAGCCGCCACCGGCCCGAATAGACACATTCGGATAAAAGGCGGCACGGGCGATGCCAATAGCTCGATTGGCCTGTGCCATCTGGCGCTCCATCCCAGCTATGTCCGGCCGTCGTTCCAGCAAGGTTGAGGGAAGAGTCTGTGGGATCGTGAACTTCGCCACTCGCAGGTTGTCGACCGGTTTGATCGTGAATCCAGCTGGTGCCATGTTGACCAGAATCGCGATCGATTGTTCTGTCACTTGGCGATGTCCCTCAACTTGGGCGAGTCTTGTCTCAGTGCTGTATAAGAGCGACTCCACGCGTGCCACGTCGAGAGCAGACGCGATCGCCCCTTCAAACTGCGTCTTTACGATATTGAGTGACCGTTTGTAGAGGTCGATCGATTGCCTATAGGTCGCAATCTGGGCATCATAACCCCGCAGTGTATAGTAATTCGCAGCAATTTCCGCCTGCAGGCTAAGACGCGCGAGGCCGTACTCAGCCGCACGTTCCTCGGCACGATAGATCTCGACTCGCGTCTCATTGCGAATGGCGGACCAGAAGTCAGGCTCCCAGGAGGCGAGACCTCCGATCGATATGGAACTCTCCTCGATTGGAATGTTGGGAGGGCGAAACAGGGCTTCCTCCGATTGCCTGTTATTCGAGGCATCGAGGCCCAATCCGATTTGCGGGATTCGTCGTGACCGGACCTTCATCATCATATCGCGGGCCTGCACGAACCTCTCTGCGGCCGCCTGCAAGTCGGGATTAGCCGCCATGGCCTGGTCTTCGAGCCTGTTCAGAGTCGTATCATTGTAAAGCTTCCACCAGTCCGAACGAAGCTCGCTATCCGACGGATTCGCTTCGACGAAGGGGCTCGCCCCATGCCATGAAGCTGGCACGACATATTGAGGCGGTTGGTATTCAGGCGCGAGATCGACGTGCGGCAGCCAATCGCTGCACGACGACGTCGTGAGAGCCAGGATGAGAAGGCTGCTCCGCCATGCAAGAAGGCGAACAATGTGAGAAATGTTCATTCTTGTTCGCTCCGCGGCAGCCATTTCGTGTGATCGCCTTTCATTGTGGAGACGGCTCCTGGGTGGTAGCTTCATTTGGCTCCGGCATGTCTTCCGTAACAAGATCGTAGCCTGGAGCCGGCTTCACAATGCGCACTTTGTCACCTTCGAGCAATGCGGCACTCGGGTTGTTGATAATGCGGTCGTTTGTGGAAATCCCTTCCTGCACCTCAACGGAATTGTCGAGGATCTTGGTCACGGTGATCGGCTTGAAGTGCACGCTATCGTCCTCCGTCACCACCGCCACCTGAGCACCGTGCTCCTGGAAGACCATGGCAGTGGATGGAATTGTGAGCACTTTCTTTTCGACCGGAGCCGTAAGGCGGACCGTGGCATAGGAGCCTGGCCATAGAGCCCGGTCCTCGTTGTCAATCGTGAATTCGGTGACCGCCGTCCTTGTGCTCACGTCAAATCCTCTGGAGACTGTCAGGAACTTGGCGGTGAAATGACGGCGCGGCAATTGCGGCACCGTGACGTCGGCAGTCAAGCCAGGCTCGAGGAATGGCCCAAACGCTTCTGGCACGTTGACAAAGAGACGCATCATACTAACGTCCGCCACTGTGAAGAGATTGCTGATCATGCCAGGCGTGCTGATCGTACCCTCCTTATTGACGTAGTCGCCGACATTGATGTTGCGCACAGTCACTACCCCATCGTATGGCGCCACGATTGTTTTGAATCGGATCAGTGCTTCGAAGTTCTTGACATTCTGCTCTGCAGCCTTGACCTTCGCGGCTTGCGCTTTTGCCTCGGCGAGCTGGACAGATATCGCCTGCTCCGAGAGTGCGTGGTTCTTGCGCATCGCGACGTAGCGTTTCGCCGTGAGTTCAGCCAGTGCATACTTCGCACGCTCGGAATCCAGATCCGCCTTGGCCTGGGCATATTGGGCGTCAAGTGCTGGGGCATTGATTTCAGCGAGCACGTCGCCTTTCTTAACCTGGGCGCCGTAGTCCTTGTACCACATCTTCACATAGCCGGAGACCTGAGCATAAATAGGCGCCTCAAACCAGGCCTGAATATTCCCGGGCAGCGTGATCGTTTCATTCGGATCGATCGGCTTTGCATAGGTCACGGCCACGGTCGGAACGGAACCCTCGAGTGTTTCTTGGCGCAGGACGGCGGCGTCGAGCTTGCTTTCATAGATCCGGTACCCCACGTAAGACACAATGAGGATGATCGCCGCGATGACGACGCCTTTCCCGCGGAAGAGACTCATATCAGACGCTCCCTTTCTGGCGGACGGACTGGCGGTGGTAGATAATGGCATATACGCAAGGAACAAAAAACAAGGTGAATACGGTGGCAACAAACAATCCCCCCATGACGGCACGGCCCAGCGGCGCGTTCTGAGAATTTCCTATCGACATCGGCAACATGCCGATGATCATAGCTGAGGCTGTCAT
>NZ_CDLUDY010000144.1:0-3984 GCF_975968855.1 Petrachloros mirabilis | reverse complement strand
CCCCACTCACACACCATTTTCCTGGCAAGATCCGTCGCCCGCTCAATGTCGTTTCCAGCGCCGGTCGTGATGTGATTGAGAATCAATTCTTCCGCGACACGGCCTCCCATCAAGATGGCCAAGTTGTTGTACAAGAACTCCTTGGAATAATTGTGCCGATCATCCGTCGGCAATTGCATAGTCACGCCCAACGCCCGTCCTCGCGGGATGATCGTAACCTTGTGAACAGGATCCGTCCCTGGAAGCAGCTTGGCCATCAAGGCATGCCCGGCTTCATGATACGCGGTGGTCCGCTTTTCCTCATCGCTGAGGATCATGCTCTTTCGCTCAGCCCCCATCAACACCTTGTCTTTGGCCATTTCGAAATCAACGGTCTCAACTTCCTTCTTGTTTTGCCGGGCCGCCCAAAGCGCCGCTTCGTTGACGAGATTTTCCAGGTCTGCACCAGAAAAACCAGGCGTCCCGCGCGCGATCTTCTCTAACTCAACATTGGTGGCTATCGGCACTTTCTTTGTATGGACCTTCAGAATTTCGGAACGTCCCTTCAAATCCGGCCGATTCACCACGACTTGACGATCGAACCGTCCTGGCCTGAGGAGAGCAGGATCAAGGACGTCAGGCCGATTTGTCGCGGCGATCAAAATGACACCTTCCGTCGTGTCGAACCCGTCCATTTCCACAAGCAACTGGTTGAGCGTCTGTTCGCGTTCATCATGCCCGCCGCCCAAGCCTGCGCCGCGCAGACGGCCGACCGCATCGATTTCATCGATAAATATGATACACGGCGCATGTTTTTTCCCTTGCTCGAAAAGGTCGCGAACGCGGGATGCGCCTACTCCTACGAACATTTCCACGAAATCTGAGCCGCTGATGCTGAAGAACGGCACGCCAGCCTCGCCGGCTATCGCTTTCGCCAGCAACGTCTTTCCGGTTCCAGGAGGCCCCACGATCAATACGCCCTTCGGAATGCGGCCACCGAGCTTCTGAAACTTACGAGGATCCTTCAAGAATTCAATGATCTCGAGCACTTCTTCTTTCGCTTCATCAATACCCGCCACATCGGAAAACGTTACTTTCTTTCTTTCTTCCGTCAGCATACGCGCCCGGCTCTTCCCGAATGACAGAGCCTTGTTGCCGCCGATCTGCATTTGACGCATGAGAAAGAACCAGAGCCCCAAGAACAACACGAAAGGCCCCCATGTCACGAGAAACGTGATGTACCAAGGGCTTTCATCAGGCGGCTTGGCCTCAATCTGCACTCCCTTTTCACGCAGGACTTTCACGAAATCCGGATATTCAGCCGTGTACGTCCTGATGCGAGTTTTATCCTTGAGGACAGCGCTAACGTGACTTGACTTGATGATGACTTTTTCGATCTCGCCCTTGTCTAGTTTTGTCATGAAATCGCTGAATATCACTTCCTCTTCGGGCGCATGCGTCGGCACACTGAACAAATTGAACAGCAAGATCATGAACAAACCGACCACGACCCAGAAGAGCAGATTCTTTGCCCTGGAATTCATCCAGTTCTCCTTGTAAGTGAGACTGCCAACTCTTGAGTAAATCCGCGAGCTTGAGTGATGTTAACACAGGAATCTTGACGGTGACAACCGCCTTCGCATTCTCTACTCCTGCTCCCCCTGCATGTCCAAGACGGCCAGGTAAGGCAAATTTCGATATTTCTGTTGATAATCAAGCCCATAACCTACGACATATTTATTGGGGATTTTGAACCCTACATAGTCGAGAGGAACGTCGACGGTCCGGCGTTCCGGCTTGCTGAGCAATGTACAAACCTTGATGGACCTCGGCTTTTCTTTTGCTAATTTCTTGATCAAGTATTGAACGGTTAGCCCGGAATCGACAATGTCTTCCACCAGCAAAACGTCTTTGCCTTTGATATCTTCGGTCAGATCCGTAACAATTTTGACTTTCCCTGAAGGCTTCGATCGTCCTGCATAACTGGTGACTATCAGGAAATCCACCCGCATAGGAATTCTGATCGCTCTGGCAAGATCCGCGTAAAAAGCATACGCTCCCTTCAGTACACCGACGAGCACAATATCCTTGCCCGCATAGTCTGTAGCAATCTGTTTACCGAGTTCCTTGATGCGAGCCCGCATCTCTTCTTGGGTGACGATCGGCCGCCCGAAAATTCGCTCCATCTACTTTGCGCCTCCCCTCCCTGTCGCTGATTTCACGCTCGCCATAAGGTACCGGGAGGTCATCCTTCCCGCGATGAACCGCTCATCCGCTCGTCGACCGACTACCCAGACAATTCCCTCCGGCGCTACCAATAGTGGAATCCGTGTCCGATCCCACCGACTCACTTTTGTATCAGTAAAGAAATCCTGCAGCTTCTTACTCTTGCCTTTCATTCCAGCAGGATAGAATCGATCGCCGGCTTGCCAACTCCTCACCGCAAGCGGTTCAGAGAACAGATTTGCGTCAAAGAGTGCGTAGTCGACCCCGCCGCTCTTTGATAGCTGTTTGGCTTCTGCATTTGTGACCTCTTGTACATGAATTTCCTGCTGGGTTCCAGACCAAAACACGGTTGACGGAATACTGACCGGCATCCCCTTCTTATTTCGAAGTGGCGTCACGGAACTTTTTTCTCTGGACCCGCTCGCACAGACTCGAATGACCGCGTCTTCTTCATGGGTAATTTCCAGCAGCTTAACCGACATGCTCGCCCCTTTCTTGGACCTCAGCATGAACCGCTGAACACTTTCAATGGTTCTGGCATTACAGGCACGCCTTTCTGGATCGGCTCGGCGGAGCATCATTCTGACGAGGCGCCGTCGGAGTGCAAGAGGTACGGCTAGAAAAGCCTGCTGGTCAAATCGCTCTCCGCCCGATGCATCCGGTTTCCTCATGGACGCATAAAGGCTTTCGACCACACCCTCAAGATACTGCTCATCTTCACGGAGAAGATCTGCCTGTCTGCGCAACAGATGCACGGCAGCCGGAGCAATGTGCTCCAAGACAGGCATGACCTCATGCCTGATACGATTGCGCCGAAAGCGAGCCGACTCATTGCTTGAATCCAGCCTGTACTGCAATCTTTCACGTTTGAGGTAGGTCAGCACCTCGGCCTTCGTTACCGCGAGCAGCGGGCGGACCACCATCTCTTCACGGATAAAGGGCATGCCGGAAAGCCCCCTGAGGCCTGCGCCACGCAACATCCACATCAAGACCGTTTCCGCCTGATCGTTTGCCGTATGGCCAACGACGATGCGATCGGCGTCAATCTCGTAGGCAATCGCTTTCATCGCGGCATAACGCGCATCACGAGCTAGGGCTTGAAGCGAAGATTGCCCTTTCTGTTTCAGCAAAACCGGACGACGAACTATCAACGGAATATTTTTTTGACGGCAAAGTCTTACCACGAAAGCTTCGTCGCTTTCGGATTCCTTGCCGCGTAATTGGTAGTTGAAGTGAACGGCGGTCAGCTTCAGCCGCCAGGAGGGGGCCAGCCTTGCCAACAACGACAGTAGTGCGACGGAATCAGGACCGCCGGAGACAGCGATGAGGAGATGGTGGCCAGGAACAAACAGCTGATGACGCCGGATAGTGTCCACAAATTGGGCGAGGATCGCCGTCTTGACCGCAAGTTCAGAGGGTTTGACTGCTGATCTTGTCTTCTTCATGGGAGCCGATATAAGCTGGTCTTCGCCTGTTCGATGTCACGTGCAATTTGAGCCGATAGTTCATCCGGCGATGCGAATGTGTGATCGCCTCGCAACCGCTCGAAGAATTCAACAAAAAGATCCCGCCCGTACAGATCACGCTCCTGATCTAACAGATTGACCTCAATCAACCGTTCACCAGCGCCGAAGGTCGGTCTCGTTCCAATATAGACAATCGCATCATACCGAATCTCCTCACAGGTCGCTCTCGCCGTATAAACTCCATCCGCGGGAATCACACGATCCGGCGGGATCGGAATATTCGCCGTTGGCCAGCCAAGCGATTGCCCTTGTT
>NZ_CDLUDY010000143.1:0-4147 GCF_975968855.1 Petrachloros mirabilis | reverse complement strand
GTTCATCCCTTGTCCATGATCGCTTTCAACTCAGCTCCGGTGATGACCTCTCGTTCCAAGAGCATTTTGGCGCCTTCTATCAGCACCGCCTTCTTTTCACTAAGCAACCGTCTGACCCGCTCATACTGCTCGTCGACAATCCGCCGGATTTCGCAATCGATTTCCCTGGCAGTCTCTTCCGAGTAATCGCCTTTCTCCTGAGAAATCTGGATCTGCATAAACTGCGGCTGCCGCTCTCGCTCCAAAGTAATGGTTCCCAGCTTCTCACTCATTCCGTAGGCTTTGACCATGCTCTTGGCGATATCGGTCGCCTTCACCAGATCGTTTTGTGCGCCGGTTGACGATTCTCCGAAGATGAGCTCCTCTGCAATACGCCCACCCAGCAACACCGCTACCTTGTTTTCCAGCTCGGATTTCGTCATGAGGAACCGGTCCTCAGTCGGCAGTTGCAGCGTGTAGCCGAGAGCCGCGATCCCGCGCGGAATAATAGAAATCTTTTGCACCTGATCGGCCCCGGGAACAGACATAGCGACGAGCGCATGGCCTGTTTCGTGGTAGGCCACACGCTCCTTCTCCATTTTGTTCAGGACCCGATTTTTCTTTTCCAGCCCCGCGATGACCCGTTCGACCGCTTCCTGCAGCTCCGACGTCCCCACCTGATCCTTGCCGCGGCGCACCGCGAGCAACGTCGCTTCGTTGATAACGTTGGCCAGATCGGCTCCGGAAAATCCCGGCGTCATCCCGGCGATCGCGTCAAGATCGACATCGGGACCCAACATCACCTTTTTGGCATGCACCTGCAAAATAGCCAGACGTCCATTTTTATCCGGACGGTCGACTAACACGTGACGATCAAAACGACCGGCTCGCAGGAGCGCCGGATCGAGAATCTCCGGCCTGTTGGTCGCCGCCATCAAAATGACGCCGATTCTGGGATCGAATCCGTCCATCTCGACGAGCAACTGATTCAGGGTCTGTTCCCGCTCTTCGTGAGCCATAGGCCCCATACCCCTCGCCTTTCCCAGAGCATCCAGTTCATCGATAAAGATGATGCAGGGCGCTTTGAGCTTCGCCTGCTCGAACAGATCACGCACGCGTGCCGCACCGACTCCGACGAACATTTCCACGAACTCGGAGCCGCTGATGCTGAAAAACGGCACGGCTGCTTCACCGGCTACAGCTCGGGCCAACAGCGTTTTCCCGGTTCCCGGAGGCCCGACCAGCAATATACCTTTCGGGATTCTCCCTCCCAACTTCGTGAACTTGTCCGGCGTCCTGAGGAACTCGATCACTTCCCGTAATTCTTCTTTTGCTTCATCGACGCCGGCGACATCGGCAAAGGTCACCTTGATATCCTTTTCCATGTAGATCTTCGCCTTGGATTGCCCCACCTGCATGAAGCCGCCCTGAGCCTGACCGATGCGGCGGAAGATAAAGGCCCAAATCGCGACGAACACGACGATCGGCAGCACCCACGAGAGAATGTCACGCCAGAATGTCGTCTCGATCACGCCGGTGATCTTCACCTTCTGTTCCGTGAGTTCGCTCGTCAGGGTCGGATCTTCCACGCGAACTGTTTGAAAGGGTTTGGGTTCTATCGCGTCGCCATCCGGCTTCAACATCCCCCGGATCGTTTGGCTCGTGATGGAGACTTCCGCCACCTTGCCTGCGGCCACCATCGCTTTAAATTCGCTGTACGGGATCTCTTCGACCTTGTTGATCGCCGCGAAAAAGCTCTGGATCAGAAGGAATGCCCAGATGGCAAGAAACACGTACCAGATGGAGAAGGAGACTTTTTTGTTCATCGGTGCAGCTCCCTTCACGAAACGTGCGGCTCTGAGCCTTTTATCGCCGCACTCCGGTCCATTTCCAGTCTCGAATGTCCGGCATGTCCTCCCCGTGCTCGGCAACGTATCGCTTGTGCTCGATGCGTTTGTCCCGAATCGCCTGCCTGACGTAGTCCGCTCGGGACCCGCGCAAGGGAATGCGGTCGATCACGTCGGCCACAAGATGGAAGCGGTCAAGATCATTCATGACCGCCATATCGAACGGCGTCGTCGTCGTGCCTTCTTCCTTGTACCCACGCACATGGAGATTCTTATGATTGGTCCGCCGATACGTCAGTCGATGAATCAGCCAGGGATAGCCATGAAAGGCAAAAATGATCGGCTTGTCCGTCGTAAACAGGGAATCGAACGCCTGGTCGCTCAAGCCGTTAGGGTGCTCGCGCGGGGGTTGCAGCTTCATCAAATCCACGACGTTGACTACACGGACTTTAACATCAGGTAGATGCTCCCGCAAATACGACACCGCCGCGAGCGTTTCCATCGTTGGCACATCCCCGCAACAGGCCATCACCACGTCCGGTTCACTGTCCTTATCATTGCTCGCCCACTCCCAAATGCCGATGCCGGCGGTACAGTGCGTGATCGCCGCCTCCATGTCGAGCCATTGTGGAGCAGGCTGCTTGCCCGCCACGATCACATTCACTTGATTGCGGCTCCGTAAGCACCGGTCGGTCACCCATAATAATGTATTGGCATCGGGAGGCAGGTAGACCCTGATCACCTCCGCTTTCTTATTGACGACATGATCGATGAAGCCGGGGTCTTGATGGCTGAACCCGTTATGATCCTGCCTCCATACATGCGAGCTCAACAGGTAGTTCAACGATGCGATCGGACGACGCCAGGGGATATGGTTCGTCACCTTCAACCACTTGGCATGTTGATTGAACATTGAATCGATGATGTGAATGAACGCCTCATAACAGGAGAAGAAACCGTGCCGGCCGGTCAAGAGATAACCTTCCAGCCACCCCTGGCATTGATGCTCACTGAGCATCTCCATCACCCGGCCGTCCGGAGCAAGGTGGTCGTCGTACGGATAACGGTCCGCCATCCAGGCACGATTGGTTACCTCCAGCGCATCCTGCCAACGATTTGAGTTATTCTCGTCCGGGCTGAAGAGACGGAAGTTACGGTTCGGCATATTCAGTTTCATCGTATCCCGCAGGAAAGCGCCCATCAGACGAGTAGACTCGGCTTCGCATGTGCCTGGTTTCGCAACGCTTACGGCATAGTCGCGGTAGTCCGGTAGACGCAAATCTTTGAGCAGGAGCCCGCCGTTGGCGTGAAGATTCGCGCTCATCCGCCGCGTTCCCTCGGGAGCCAGTTCGGCCAATTCGGCCTTAAATCCTCCGGCCTTATCAAAGAGTTGCTCAGGCTTGTAGCTCTTCATCCATTGTTCGAGAATCTTAATGTGTCCCGGGTTGTCCATGTCGCTCATCGGCACCTGATGAGAGCGCCAGTAATCTTCCGTGCGTTTGCCATCGATCTGTTTCGGGCCGGTCCAGCCTTTTGGTGTCCGCAGCACGATCATGGGCCAAACAGGTCGCGACTTCGCTCCATCTCGCCGCGCGGCTGCTTTGATACGCTGGATTTCTTTCACAACGGCATCGAGGGTCCGGGCCATAAGTTGATGCATCTTCTGCGGATCGTGGCCTTCGACGAAATAGGGGAGATAGCCGTAGCCGCGGAAGAGATGATCCAGTTCCTCGCGGCTGATACGGGCCAGAACCGTGGGGTTTGCGATTTTGTATCCGTTTAAATGAAGGATGGGCAGGACGACGCCGTCGGCGACCGGATTGAGAAATTTATTGGAATGCCAGCTCGTCGCTAACGGACCGGTTTCCGCCTCACCGTCACCGACCACGCAAGCCGCGATCAGGTCCGGGTTGTCGAAGACGGCCCCGTAGGCATGCGACAGTGCGTATCCCAACTCGCCGCCTTCATGGATAGAGCCGGGTGTTTCCGGAGCCACGTGGCTCGGAATACCCCCCGGGAATGAAAACTGTTTGAAGAGTTTTTTCATCCCCTCTTCATCCTCCGAAATATTCGGATAGACTTCGCTATAGGTTCCTTCGAGATAGGCATTCGCCACCACTCCGGGTCCACCGTGGCCGGGACCGGTGATGTAGATCATGTCCAGGTCGTGTTTCTTGATGATGCGGTTCAGGTGGACGTAGAGAAAGTTCAGCCCGGGCGTCGTGCCCCAGTGCCCGAGAAGTCGCGGTTTGATGTGCTTGAGCGTCAGGGGCTCCTTCAGCAGCGGATTGTCCAGGAGGTAGATCTGCCCCACGGACAGG
>NZ_CDLUDY010000142.1:0-13707 GCF_975968855.1 Petrachloros mirabilis | reverse complement strand
TCACACGCCTGACGTCGGTCGTCCCAAGGTCCTCTCGGGAAAAGAAAAGATTCAGGCCCTGAATCCCGACGTTGCCGTTTCGATGTACGAGGAACGGTTGACGGCCGGAAACGCGCTCAAGATTTTCGGTGAGTACGACGTCATAATCGACGGTGTCGACAACTTTACGGCAAAGTTCTTGATCAACGACGCCTGTTACTTTGCCGACAAGCCGCTGGTGCATGGCGGCATTCTCCGGTTCGACGGGCGAGTGACGACAATCGTTCCAAAAAAGTCGGCCTGTTACCGTTGTGTCTTCAAGACTCCGCCGCCTCCCGGACTGGTCGCCTCCTGCCAAGAGGCTGGAGTCATAGGAGTCCTTGCAGGTATTATCGGTACAATTCAGGCGACGGAAGCGCTGAAGATCGTCCTCGGCATCGGCCGTCCTTTGACCGACCGGCTTCTGGATTTCGACGCGCGCAAGACCCAGTTCCGGGAGATCAAGGTGAAGCGGAATCCCAATTGCGCCCTCTGCGGGGAACATCCGACGATCACCGAACTGTTCGACGACGGCGATCCCTTTGCCGGTTGTGCCGTGCGACCGTAATACCGTAATGTTGACGTGACGAAGGTGGTGTGATCATGGCCAAAATGAAAGCGCTAGTCTGCCGAGAGTGCGGAAAGGAATACCCGACGAAGGCTATTCATGTGTGCGAGATGTGCTTCGGCCCTCTAGAGGTCAAGTACAACTACGACGAGGTCAAGCGCTCGATTTCGCGGAAGAAGATCGAAGAAGGGCCAACCAGCATGTGGCGCTACGCGGATCTGCTGCCGGTCGAAGGAACTAATTACCTCGGCCCCCATGCCGGCTTCACACCCCTGGTTCGAGCCAAGAACCTCGGTGCGCATCTGGGGATCGACGAACTCTACATCAAGAACGACACGGTGAACCATCCGACCCTGTCGTTCAAAGATCGCGTCGTCGCCGTCGCGCTGACGCGCGCGCGTGAACTAGGATTTGAAACCGTCGCCTGCGCGTCCACCGGCAATTTAGCCAACTCCGTGGCAGCTCACGCCGCTGCCGCCGGTATGCGTTGTTATGTATTTATCCCCGGCGATTTGGAAGCAGCGAAGGTGCTCGGCAACTTGATCTATAAACCCAACGTCGTCGAGATCGAGGGAAATTACGACGACGTCAACCGCCTCTGTAGCGAGATCGCCGGTGAACATGGCTGGGCCTTCGTCAATATCAACGTCCGCCCCTATTATGCCGAAGGGTCCAAGACACTGGCATTTGAAACGGTGGAGCAACTCGGCTGGCGTACGCCGAATCAAGTCGTCATTCCCATGGCATCCGGCTCCTTACTGACGAAGATCTGGAAGGGGCTGCACGAAATGAAGTCCGTCGGCCTGATCGATGAAGTCAGGACCAAGATAAACGGGGCGCAGGCGGAAGGCTGTTCGCCTATCTCAACGGCCTTCAAAGCCGGTCGTGATTTCTTCAAGCCGGTGAAACCCAAAACCATTGCCAAGTCCTTGGCGATCGGCAACCCGGCCGATGGGTATTACGCCCTGAAAGCCACGGCGGAAAGCAAAGGAGCCATGGACATGGTTACCGATGACGAAGTCGTAGAAGGCATCAAGCTTCTCGCGCAGACCGAAGGCATCTTCGCGGAAACGGCCGGCGGTGTGACGATCGGCGTTTTGCAGAAACTGGTCAAGAACGGCACCATTAAGAAGGGTGACGTTACGGTGGCCTATATCACCGGCAATGGGCTGAAGACACAGGAAGCTGTGATTGATTCGGTCGGCCGGCCGGTTAGGATTCAGCCGAGCCTGGTGGCTTTTGAGAAAACTTTCAAAATGGGAAAGAACGGTGGTGGTGACGCATGATTAAAGTCCGCATTCCAACCCCGCTCCGTCCCCTCACAAAGGGACAGGGGGAAGTTGAAGCACATGCCGACACGATCAGCGGCATGATCGACACGCTGAATCAGGCGCATCCAGGCATCAAGGATCGCCTTTGCGACGAATCCGGTGAGCTTCGCCGCTTCGTCAACATCTACGTGAATGAAGAAGACATTCGATTTTTGAAGGGTAAAGAGACCTCGCTGAAAGACGGCGATGAAGTCTCCATCGTGCCCGCGATCGCGGGAGGCTAGCCATGGCTCACTTGCGTTTTCATATCCGTTTTCCCGAAGACAAGATCAAAGAACCGATCATTTATCAGATCGGCAGGGAGTATAAGGTTGTGACCAACGTCCGCCGAGCGGACGTACGGGAAACGACAGGCTGGATGGACCTTGAATTGAGCGGCGATACCGCCGAGATCGAACGGGCCGTCAACGGCCTCAGGCAGAAAGGCGTCATCGTCGATCCGATCGAACTGAACGTCGTTGAATAATTATGGAACTGACCGAACAACAGATCCAACGATATAGCCGACACATCATCCTGCAAGATGTCGGAGGAAAGGGGCAGCTCAAGCTGAGCAAAGCCAAGGTGCTGCTTATCGGAGCCGGAGGTCTTGGATCCCCTGCCGCGCTTTATCTGGCAGCAGCCGGTATCGGGACAATCGGGCTGGTGGACGGCGACGTGGTTGACCTCTCGAACCTCCAGAGGCAGATTCTTCACTCGACATCTACGCTCGGACGTCCCAAGGTGGAATCGGGGAAACAAACCCTCACGGCCATCAACCCGGAGATCACCGTCAATACCTATCATCAATTGGTCGACACCGAGAACATTCTGCCGTTGATCAAAGAATACGATATCGTCCTCGACGGCTCGGACAATTTCACCACGCGGTTCTTGGTCAACGACGCGTGTTTCTTTGCGAAGAAAACGCTCATTTCAGCAAGCATGTTTCGTTTTGAAGGCCAGTTGACGACGATTAAGCCCCATGCAGGATTCCCCTGCTACCGCTGTCTCTATCCGGAACCCCCTCCGGCAGGATTAGTCCCTAACTGTCAGGAAGCCGGAGTACTCGGTGTCCTGGCCGGTACTATGGGAATTTTACAGGCGTCCGAGGCCATCAAAGAAGTACTCGGCATCGGGGAAACCATCGCCGACAAACTGGTGATCTACGATGCTTTAGAGATGAAGTTCCGGAAGGTCGGGCGCCCCAAGGATCCAGCCTGCCGCCTTTGTGGACCGAATCCAACCATCAAGGATCTGAACAGCGACTACACCGTCAGCTGCAGCATTTGATCGTGTCGGATCTCACTATTTCCCAACACATCCGCGACGAGCTCGTCGCCCATGCGAGAGAACTTGATCCCTACGAATGCTGCGGGTTCCTCGCAGGGACCGGGAAGGAAGTCCGTAAGGTCTACCGCATTAAGAATATCGTGAGCCTCGAAGGAGCGACACAGGCGGCCTCGTTCGACGAAGCCAAACTCCACCATCTCTCGCGCCTCTCACCGGAAGAGCGAGCGGAGATCGCGTTTATCATGGATGCCCAGGAAATGTTTCAGGCTGTTAAAGACATGCGGAAGAACGGCCTGGTCCTCCAGGTAGTCTATCATTCCCATCCTCATGATCCGGCCCGCCCATCCGTCACCGACATTAAAATAGCCAACGATTGGGAGGAGAACTGGAGTCGCCTCAACCTGTCCCTGCCTATCTATCTGCTGATTTCCTTGATGGAAAAATCACGGCCTGATATCCGAGGCTATTGGATAAAGAGCGGAGCCGTGTCCCCCGCAGCAATCACCGAAGCATAATCCATACCTAACCAGCCCTGAAAATTTCCAGTTTCCATCTCTGAGATCGGATGTGATAATGTGAGCGCTATCATCGACCTTTTTGGAAGGAGTGATCGTTATGCCGCACATGCGTACGATTCTTCTGGCCCTGGTCTTTTCCCTCTTCTACGTCGGGGCAAGTTTCTCGGAAGAGAAGAGCTACTATAGTCCGGTCATCTACATCGATAAAGAGCAAAACCGTATCCTGATCTCCAAGCTTGGCGCGGTCTTCTACATAGAAGTTCCTGAAGTTGCACGACCTCACATGGACAAGCTTCCGATTTCCGGCTTGGTGGATTTTGTCGTTGAATGGCGAGGCGACAATCAAATGCCCCTGCTCAAAACATGGAAGGTCAAATCAGGCGAATCGGAGTGCATGCACTTCGATGGGAAGAAGTGTACGTAGCCACGAACACCACACGCAAAATAGAGCCGTCCCCTACTCCGAACTACCCAACATGTCGTCTACTAGCGGCCGATTAAGATCCATGCAGCCCGGACAGATCGTATCGAACATCGCCTCATAGTCCTGAACGAAGTTCTTCTGGTCGACCAGGTTCTCGGCAATCACTTGGTCATAGCAGCTATCGCAGAGCATCATCAGCCCGCGCATGACCGAAACCGTTTTTCTTCCTGAGCTGCCTCCCATATTTCTTACCCGCTGCCCCTAACTTCTCTCCTTTTGCCCTTTCACACCGATCCTTTTTGCATCGCCATGAAAAAATCCTCAGCCTCCAGGTCGATTCCGCATTGAGGGCATTCGTGGGGCTGATCCACCGGTGGAATTTGCAATTCAGTTCGCTCCACACGGCCTTGACAGACATGGTAAAACCGCCCCCTGGCATGTTCGTTGTCGAGCGGATCGTTTTCGTAGATCAACACCATATTCACTCCCTGATGAACAGCACCGTAATCGCTCACACTCGGGTCCGGACTATCTCTCCTAGGTTTGGAATTGGGCCTCGTACAGTCCCGTATAGACGCCTCCGAGGGCCATTAACGTCTCATGAGATCCCTCCTCCACGACCCGTCCCCCGTCCACGACAAGAATGCGCTCGACATCCTGTAAGGTCGACAACCGATGGGCGATGATGAATGTGGTGCGGTCCTTGGTCAATTCGTTCATGGCTTCACGGATTTTTACTTCCGTTTCCGTATCAATGTTCGAAGTCGCCTCGTCAAAGATAACGATCGGCGGATCTTTTAACAAGACCCTGGCGATCGAGACACGTTGTTTTTGCCCTACAGAAAGTTTGACTCCCCGTTCTCCGACCCATGTCTCGTACCCCTCGGGAAGACTCATGATGAACTCGTGAGCCCGGGCCAGTTTTGCCGCCTCTTGGACGCGATCCGATCCTGCCTGCAAGTCGCCGTACATGATATTTTCACGTACCGTCCCGTTGAACAGGAAAGGCTCCTGTTGCACATATCCGATTTGCCGGCGCAGGTACGAAAGAGGGAGATCCCGCACGTCCGTCCCATCAAGCAGAATCGCACCGGATGTAGCGTCATAGAAACGCATCACGAGTTTCAACATCGTGCTCTTGCCGGCCCCGCTCGGTCCCACCAATGCGACCCGTTCCCCGGCTGCGACGTGCAGGCAGACACGCTTGAGAACGGGTACATCTCGCCGGTACCAAAATTCGACATCTTCAAACCGTACGTCGCCATGAAGATTCTTGCCGGGCTGACACAGTCCCGGTTTGTCGACCACGTCAGGCACGGCGTCCAGGACTTCGAACACCCGCTCACTCGCCGCCAATGCATGCTGCAACATATGATTGACGGAATGAATTTGATTGATCGGCACATAAAACAGGGCCAGATACGACAGGAAAAGCACAAGCTCCCCGAGCGTCAAACGGCCTTTGAAAACCTCCCCCGCTCCATACCAGACGATGAGGACAGTACCCAAACTGCCGATCAGAATCATACCGGGCGAATACAACGACCAAAGATACATAGCTTTCAAATTGCTGTCGCTGTAAGCCTTGCTGAGCCTGCCGAACCGGTCCTGTTCGTACGCCTGCCGGTTGAATCCCATAGTTTCCCGAATCCCGGACAAGGCATCCTGTAAATACCCGCTGAGCTCTGCAGATCCTTTGCGAATTTCGTGATAGTACCCATGTACGGTTCTCGTGAACCAGCCAGCCGACCACATCAAGATCGGAATAGGAAGAAGCGACAGCGCTGCGAGTCGCCAATTCAACGAGAACAACATCACCGTAATCCCGATCAGCGTCAGTACAGCCGTGAGCACACCCTCAAGTCCATCTATAAAGATCCGCTCGACATGTTCCGTATCGTTGTTGACGCGTGACATGATTTCGCCGGTCGAACGTTGCTCGAAATATGAAACCGACAGGCGCTGGAGCGAGGCAAAAACGTCGCTGCGCAGTTCGTGTACGACAGTCTGTTCCAGGCGGTTGTTCAATCGAATCCGAAGAGAAGCGAAGGCATTCTTCAACACATAAGCGGTGACGAGTCCTCCGAGCGCCCACGGCAACATCCACGCCTGCTTGGCCTGAATGACATCATCGATCACGATTTTAATGACCCAGGGAGGCGCCAGCTCCATCGCAGTCGCCCCCGTGGCACAAACTAACGTCGCAAGCGCAAGGTTACGGTGAGGTCGAAGATAAGAAAGAACTCGCAGGAGGGTTTTCACAACGTCTGTCCGGTGGGTAAGCTAAATCACTGGGGTCGGTTCTTTTCTCCAATACCTATCGAACTCCGTCAACTGCGTCAGGGTCGACAGATCGGTCATACGATCCAGAAACACCTTGCCAATAAGATGATCCAATTCATGCTGGATACAGACGGCGTACAGACCGTCAGCTTCGATATCGACTGGCTTGGCGTCCCGATCGAGGGCATGAACCCGCACCACCGAAGGCCTCGTCACCTTGCCCCTGAGCCCGTCAACGCTCAGACAACCTTCCCAATTCTCAACTTGCTGAGGCCCGTAGTAGACGATCTTCGGATTGATCAGCGTGGTTGTGGGGAACCCTCCCTCCCCTTCACAACCCATGACAACTAATTGGATCGAACGGGACACCTGTGGTGCCGCCAGGCCGATTCCTGGCTCCTCCAACATTGTTTCGAACATGTCGTCGATCAATCGTTGAAAATCTTTTGTCTTGATCTCCCGCGAATCGACGGATGACGCAATTTTTCGGAGAATCGGATTGCCTAACTTTGCTATCGGAAGAACAGCCATATTTCTAGGTACCTTCGGCGCTTAGATCGACACTTACCCGCCACACCTCAACGTTTATGAATGATACCGCGTCACTTAAACCACCGTCACGGCCGACTTAAGACCGGCGTTTCGGCTCAGGAATAACGAATGTTTCCTTTTCGAAATTCCACCACTCCTTCCACTCTGCCATCCACTGCTCACGATCTTCCTTCGTTGACGTTTCCCAATCGCGAAATTCCGTCTCCCGCAATGTAAGGATCCACAAGGATTGGACAGCGGAAATCGCCACGAACCGCTCGGCGTCGCCGATCATATCAATCAGGATCGGAATCACTGCCTTGTCTCGGACATACCTCGACTCGAACGCGGCAGCCTTCCTGATCGTAGAATTTTGGTCCTTCGCCATAACTTTAATAGCTTCGGGAGCCTTTGAGGGATCGATCCGGATCGCCACCCGGAGCGCATGCTCACGGACACGCGGAATCTCGTTCGGTTCTTTTGCTACGCCAATAAGCGATGGAACAGCTGAGACCGCTTTGAGCATGGAAATCGTTTCAATAGCGTTGTACCGGATACGGGGCCCGGGCATGGACAGGGCTTTGACCAGCACAGGAACAACCGGTTCACCGAGATGGACGAACTCACCCATCGCCCAGAACTCCTGCTTCCCCTCGAGCAAGGGAATCAAGGCTTCGGCCCGCTGCAACTCCTCCGGAGAAAGCGCATTGGTATTCTGAGGGACGGACAGTGCCGGTGTTTCATTCCCCTTTGGCGGCATCTCATACGGAATCTGGACCGGAACAATCAGATACGGTCGAGCCGAATCTGCAAGGGCCGGAAGAACCGATCCCGCAAGGGCCATACACACTACGATACCCGCTGCTATGGTTCTGGTTGTACTGTTCACCACTATACCCCTCTTTGGTTAATCGTTCCGGGCACGACGATGTACCATCTCATATAACACAGGCAAAACCACTAGAATCAAGACCGCCGCGGTCAGCATCCCTCCAACGACGACCCGGGCCAGGGGTTGCTGCGCTTGCGAACCGATGCCGGTCGCCAACGCCGCGGGCAATAGTCCGATAGCCGCTCCAAGCGTAGCCATGAGAATCGGCCGCATTTGCACGTCTGCGGCCTTAATCACAGACTCTCGAATCGAGAGTCCCGTTTGACGGAAATCTTCGATGCGAGAAATCAGCAAGACACCCCCCAGGATGGCCACCCCCAAGGTCGAAATCACCCCGACAGCCGCGGAAATGCTGAAATTGGTGTGCGTTGCCACCAAGGCGATAATCCCGCCGATCAAGGCAAATGGAACAGTCGATAAAACGAGCATCGCATTCTTCAGTGAATTGAATGTCGTGTAGAGAAGAAATACGACCAGGAGTAGGCTGAGCGGCACAACCTTCGCCAGTCGTTTCTGCTCGTCTTTCAGCTGATCGTACTGCCCCGCCCATTCCATCCGATATCGATCCGGCAGACTGACTTTATTTCTCAGAACGGCTTGAGCCTCCTCCACTGTGCTCTCAAGATCGCGATCACGGACGCTGAATTTGATCGGGATATACCGTTCATTGTTCTCCCGGTAAATGATAAAAGCCCCGGTTTGCTTGCTAATCGTTGCGACTTGCTTCAGCGGAATCCTGGCACCGTCCGGGGTGTTCACGAGAATATTGCTGATGGCCTCCACATCCTGCCGGAATTCTGGCAGGAACCGGATTACAAGGTCGAATAATCGTTCCCCTTCATAGACCTTGGTCACGGCTTGACCGCCGATGGCAGCCTGCACGACAGCGTTCACATCCGATACCTGCAGCCCGTATCTGGCGCTGGCTTCCCGATCAATTTGAATCAAGAGGTTGGGTTGGCCGACGAGACGAAACACGCCCAGATCCTTCACGCCGCGGATCTGGCTCATTTCCCTTTCAATCTCGACCGCTTTCTCCTCCATCGTTTTCAAGTCGGTTCCAAACAGCTTGATCGAGTTCTCCCCCTTGACTCCGGACATCGCTTCCTCGACGTTGTCTTGAATAACCTGAGAGAAATTGAAAATTACGCCGGGGATGTTCTGCAGACGTCCTTCTATTTCTTCAATCAATTGATCCTTGGTCAGACCTTTGCGCCATTCGTTCTGCGGTTTGAGTGTCGCGAGAAATTCTCCGTTGAAGAAACTCGTCGGATCAGTGCCGTCGTCCGGGCGACCCAATTGGGAAACGACGGTACTCACCTCCGAGGACTCGCGGAACATGCCGCGAATGTCGGTCGCCAACTTTGCCGCCTGATCGAACGAGATGTCCACCGGCATCGTCGCCCGCACCCACAGATTGCCTTCCTCCAAGGCCGGCATGAATTCGCCGCCCATGAACTGTAACGCCATGAGTGCGATGATCAGGAGACCTCCGGCAAACAGGACAACGACCCGCCGGTGATTGAGCGCCCAACCTAAGATGGCGTGGTAAGCCTTTCTCATGGGTCTTACGACGATCGTATCCTCCTCCTTGATCGGCCCCCTTAATAAAAACGAGCAGAGCACGGGCGCCAGGGTGAAGGCCATCAAAAGTGCACCCAAGAGTGCGAAACCGTATGTGATTGACATCGGAGCGAAGATCTTCCCGGGAACACCGGTCATCGTGAACAAAGGAATAAACGCGACAACGATAATTGCCGTCGAATAGAAGACGGGCTGTCCGACTTGACGTGCGGCTCGGACAATGTGTTGATGCACCGTCAAACCCGGCGTCTTCGCGTGGGCGAGATGAAAGAAGATGCTCTCGACCATGATGAGCGTCGCATCGACGATGATCCCGAAATCGATGGATCCAAGCGAAATAAGGTTGGCCGACTGACCGATGATCACCATCATCGTGAAGGTGAACAGCAGCGAGAGCGGAATCGTCAAGGCAACGATTCCGGCAGCACGAAGATTCCCCAGGAACACATACAGCAACACAAAGACAAGGACCATTCCGCTGATCAAAATGTCCGTAACGGTCTCGACCGTCGTATGAATCAGCGCCGTCCGATCGTAAAAGGTCTTGATTTTCACACCCGGAGGCAGTTTCCATTCATTTAGCTCATCGAGTTTTTCACGTACCATATCGAGGACCGGCAGAGCCTTGTAGCCTCGTTGTAGCAGAATCACTCCCTCGACCACATCGTCCCGATCGTCGATCCCGACTTTCCCAAGCCGGACACGATTACCCTCCTTCACCTGCCCCAATGTCTTGACGAAGATGGGTGTGCCGTCTTTTTGATCCACCATGACATTTTCAATGTCTTCGATCCCATTGATCAGTCCCAAGCCGCGCACGTTGTAGTTCTGCGCTCCCAATGTCAGATAGTTGCCTCCGACATTGGCGTTACTGTTCTGGAGCGCCGTCATTACTTGAGACAAACTGACCCCGTAGCTGATCAATTTTCCCGGATCGATATCGACGTGATATTCTTTGGTCGTTCCTCCAAAGGCTGTCACGTCAATGACTCCGGGAACACGGCGAAACGCCCGCCTGACCTGCCAATCCTGGATTGTCTTGAGTTCGGTTAGGCTGACACCTGGTTCCCCGGTCAGCTCGTATCGATAGATCTCCGCGATCGCCCACCAGGGAGAGAGTTCTGTCTTGACGTTCTGGGGCAGATCAACCGTCGCCAGACGATTGAGGACCTCTTGCCGATCCCTGAAGATGTCGGTTCCGAAATCGAAATACACTTTGATATCGCTCAGGCCAAAGATCGACAGGGAGCGTATGTCGGTCAAGCCCGGCATCCCGTTGAGAGCCACCTCGATGGGGATCGTAATCTGCCGTTCCATTTCCTCGGCCGACCACCCAGGATTCTGCGTGATGAGTTCGACCATGGGAGGAGAGGGGTCAGGATAGGCAACGATATCGAGAAGGTGAAAGGCATAGAGTCCTCCGAATAACAACAAGAACCCCAGCGCGCACAGGAGGACCCGCTGGACAAGGGAGATCTCAACGATGCGAGCAATCATCGATTCGCTTTACTCGGAATCACGGCAAGGAGGGAGCCACACCTGATCAGCCGCCTTTGATTTCTTGGCCCTTAATCAAGACGGCGCCTTTAGTGACGATCCGTTGGCCCGGAGTCAGCCCTTCGAGGATCCGCATCTGCCCGGGGGTGAAATTCGCCGCTTTCACTTCCCGTTTCACATACCGGTTCGGCTCTTCAACCACGTACACGTACTGTTTTCCATCCACCTCTACCACTGCCTCCTTGGGCACGGCGAGAATCTGTGCGGCTTCGCCGATTTGAAGACGCAATCGGGCAAACATTTCCGGTTTGAGTTTATGATCCTGGTTGTTGACCCAGGCCCGTAACTTGATCGTGCGGCTCACCGGATCAACGACGTCGCCGATTGCTGCAACCGTTGCGTGAAAGTCTACGCCGGGATAAGCCTCCACGTTCACCTTCGCAAATTGTCCTTCCTTAACCAGGGCGAGATCCCGCTCATAGACATCAGCCACAACCTGCAGCATGTCGAGGTCTGCCACGGTGAACAACACCTGTCCAGAATCCCCTCCGACCGATTGCCCCGGTGTGACAGCACGCTCGACCACCACGCCGGCCAGAGGGCTTTTCATCTCGAATCGTGAAGTAATTTTTTGTTTATCGAGAGGCTTGTTCAATTCTTCGGCGGGAATACGAAGCGAGAGCAGACGTTCTTTAGCCCGCCGGAACTCCGCACGGGCCTTGACCAATTCGTTCTCAGCCTGTTTCAAATCTTTCAGAGGCAAGGCCTTGTTCTCATAGAGATCCTTGGCGAGTTCGTGCGAACGCGTCGCATATTGCAGATCAGAATCTTCCTTCACATATTCGGAATAGGCATGGGCAATGTCCGGACTATCGACGACAAGAAGGACATCGCCGCTCTTGACCCGGTCACCAAGGTGGGCTCTAACCTCGACAACACGGCCTTGTAAAGGCGAAGAGATTTTCGAGTATCGATCCTCGCCATAGGCAACCTTGCCAGCCAGGGTGAGGTCTGGTTTCGTGCCGGTATAATCGACGATGCCGGTTTCGACTAATGCCCCGGCTGCTAGAACAGCAGGTTTTTGGGCCTCAGGCAACGTGGCCGCATCAGATGTCGAAATCTGGTCGCCACGATCACAGGCGGTTCCGCTTACCAACAGGAAAAGCATCCCGAAAGGAAGCCAGCCTTTACTCATGACACGATCTCCTGTCCGACCGCAGACTCCAACTGTAATAAATTGCGTTGGTAGTTGAACAACGCCTCGATGTAATTTTGCTGGATCGCACGTGACGTTCTCGCAGCATCGAGCAAGTCGAGAATCGTTGCTCCGCCTTTCTCATAAGCCCGCTCGACGATCGTAAAGGTGGCGCGGGCATCGTCCAAGACACCGCCCACATAAGCCTCTACCAGCCGCCGGCTCTGCATCAAATTCCGATACGCAACTTCCACTTCATTTTCAACTAGATTGAGGGTTTTGTTCAAGTCCGCCTCAGCCGTCTGCACTGCCACCTCTGCCTGTCGGATGCCGCCTTGATTCCGATTGAACAGCGGAAGTGGAATACCGGCATTCACCGCGACTTGCCCAGGATTATCAGGGCCTTGTGGTCCCTGAACGGCATAGCCACCTCCGATTGTAACATCCGGAATCCGATAGGCCTTTGCCAATTTTAATTCGGCCTCCCGTTGAGAATACAGCGCCCGCTTCGCCCGCACATCGGGACGCATATCCAATGCCGCCGTTCGCAATTTCCCAATCTCCGGATCAATGCGGCGATAATCCAAGTCGGTCAACAATTCGAGGTCCGTTTTCGGTGAAATTCGCAAAAGCTGGCGCAATTCACCTCGTGCTGTTTCGGCATCTTGAACCGCTTCGATCACCTGGGATTGAAAATCCACCATCTGCAGCCGGATACGGATGAGGTCAATCTCCGCGATATACCCCTTTCGTAACCGGATCGTATTGATTTCCAGTATACGGGCAAACCGGGCTCTATTCTCTTCAGCCAACGTCAACCGCCGTTGAGCTAATTGGACACGATAGTAACTGTCTTTGACCGTGAAACCGAGTTGACGCACCGCATCTTCGAAGGCCGCTTCGGCCGATTGCGTGCCGAACCCCGCGCTTTCTATTCGATAGCCACGTTTGCCCGCAAGCTCGAAGAGTTGCTGTGCCTGAAAAAACAATTGTCCGCTATTTGAAAACGTCCGCCCATGCGTGTATGAGCTGAGAGTTCCCACCGAGAAGACCGGGTTGGGAAACAGGCGCGCCGTCACCTCCTGCCCCTTGCTGAACTCCACCCCGTACTTCGCGATCAGCACGTCCAGATTCTGTTTGATGAACAGTGCCAGCGCATCCTGAAGGCTCAGCCTGAGCGGTTTTTGAACGGAGCTTCGCTCTTCCTGGACCGGGGTTGATGCGGCCGGTGGTGCTGAAAATGCCGGAATTATCGGAAAAGGAAACAGTGCAAGACAGAAGACGAGTATCAGACAAGCCGATCGTCGTACTTGAGCCAGAACCACGTACGGTTCCTCACCGGAGGCTTACTGCAGGAAGAGGCGCTGACAGGAGTCACCTCGTAGCCCTCTCAGAATCGTCGTATTATACAGGGTCCCGGAACGCTTGGAAAGAATCTCTGCAAGTGTACGGCACCTGCCTGGCCGTAGCTGGCCGGCCTGTAAAGAGGTCCGTAGGCACAGCACCACCCAGCTAACCTGTCCGATTGAATTGGGTGGGGAAACGGGATACCGATGGCCCTCCCAGCGAATAGGAGGCCCCTAGAGCTTACAAC
>NZ_CDLUDY010000141.1:0-11735 GCF_975968855.1 Petrachloros mirabilis | reverse complement strand
GTAACGGTTCACTGTTCAACCAGATTGGATTCGTAATGTCCGGCGCCTTCATTCCCACTCCCGCGTTCGCGACCACCCAAGTGACGAATAGGCCTAGAAGCAGGACTCCGAGCCCGGTTACGATACGTTCGATCATAGGTCGCTCCTTTCCACAGCGACACAGGAACACGGATTCACCGGGACGCTAGATCTACTTCGCGATCGCAATCGCCGGCGTCGGATATTTCGTGAGATCGGTCACTGTCATTTGGAATAAATTCGATAGCACCGCAAAGGCCTCCTGGTTCCAGCTCGGCACCATTCCCTGGCTGACCGGATATTTTCTGATAGAGTAAAACCGGCCGTCGAACGGCACAGAAAATTCATAGTCCTCCGGTTGCGATGCGGATTCTTCGATCTCCAGTGTTTTAGCCGGGTTTCTGACGACTGTCTTCGTTCGAGTATCCGGTGAGACCATCATCTCCGGCTCTTCTTCGATGCTCCGGGCTACAAACGCAATGATGGCATTCATGCTTCTCAGCAAAATTGCTCCCTTCAAGGGATACTCTCCACCGGGAAGGCCTGATCTGATGTCGACCATCACGTAGTCTGGCGGGAACCGCTGGGCATTTTCGTGTAATTTCCGACGTTCCTCGTTCGAAAGCCCCGCCGGATCATAGTTAGCGATCAACAATCGGCCGATCGCCTTTCGACGTACCGTGTGCACCTTCCCTTCGCTATCACCTTCCCAGCGGAAACCCTTCTCCAGTGCCCCCACTACTTCATCAGGATTCGGCGGGCGATTCGTCCTGACCGTGTGGCTTTCCTCAAACAGGATCGGTCCGACGAAGAGTTTACGTTCCGCATCGAGTCCGGCCATGTGGAGCAGGCGGCGGCGAAATTCGATATAGCCTTCGCCCTGGGACGGCGCGTTGAAGAGGACAGCAGGGCCACGCCCGTCGTCGAGGGCGATTCCCCTTGCCATGAGACGAAGAACCATGTTGATGTCATAGCCCTGCCGAACTAGGAATTCGAGCTTGTCCTCATCGAGCGGCCGCAATACGCGCTTGGTAAATTCCTCGCCTGTGATCGGCACGATCGTGATTGTGGGATTTTCAGCGACGCTGGCGGAGTACTCCAGATTGATCGCCCGTTCGGCCGCTTCCGGCGCAGGTCCAAACCCTCCGGTGATGCCCGCGCTCGTCCGAAAATCGAACGTTGCCGCCACGCTCGAAACCGCTGTGAAATGCACTGGCCGGTGATGGCGCGCCCGTGCGATGTTCAGGAGCAGCAGATCCGCTTCAACATAACTCACCGTACGATCGTACTCGATCACCGCCTTGTGCATTGCGACCGGAGACAAGCAGCCAGTCAACAGGACCAAACAGGCTGAGACTAAAGTGAAGACTGAACAGGCCTTCGTCATAACTCTGTCTGGGAACATCATCTTCTCTCCTTGACCTCAACCTGCCTTATATCCCCGCATACCACTCGTACCCCTGATCCTCCCAATACCCGCCTTTCCCCATGCCAATTCCATCCAGCGACTCCACTAGCTCGATCCGTTCAATGTACTTCGCCTGTTTGTAACCGAGCTGCCGCTCGAAGCGAAGTCGAAGCGGTGCGCCGTGAGGAATGTCGAGCGGTGTGCCGTTCAACTCATAGGCGAGAATCGTCTGTGGGTGGTAACAGTCGGCCAAGGCGATGCTTTCGTAATAAGGGATGCCTTCATCGTCCACATCAGCACAATGAAAGACGGCATACTTGGCGTTTGGTAACGGCTGTGTCAGCCGCAGCAACTCGCCGAGCGGGACCCCCGTCCACTTACCAATAGCACTCCAACCCTCTACGCAATCATGGCGTGTGATCTGGGTGCGCGCGGGCATTTCTTCAATGGCCGCCAACGAGAACATTGTGGGAGTCGTCACTAGGCCATCAATCATCACGTACCATTCGGCAAAGTCGGCCTGCGCCATCTCATGGTACTCTTCCGTACCGGGATCGGTGTTGCCGTTGGCAGGAAACACCTTCGAGACGTCGGCTTCGCTATATTCTTTTGCCAACGCGTTGGCTGGAGTCACCGCCCGTTGTATCAGGTCGCTTAGTCTCTCCGCCTTGTTCAGGATGCCGGGGAACCAGCTGCTATGCGTCAGGTTGTCACAGCCCCCGAGCGCTAAGAGACTTGCCGCCCCGACTGAGCCTTTGAGGAATCCGCGTCGTTCCATCGCTCGCTCATGCTTCATGCCTTGCTCCTTCATGCTTCAAGATAAAGTATCCGGTGATCATGGATCTGATGTTGTTGAAGAATCCCGTTAGCAAGACTTGCGACACGTGAACCACGATAAATCCAATGAAGGAAAAGCAGGCAACGAAATGAATCGTGCGCGCCGCTTGTCGTCCGCCAAACATCGTCAGCAGCCAAGGGAACGCGGTGTCGAGCGTCGGAGACATCGTGAGCCCAGTCAGGACGATCACCGGTGCGAGCCCGAAAATGACGCCTAGGTACGCCAGCTTCTGCAGCACGTTGTACCGCTTCGCCTCTTCCCCTCTCGGATGGCGCAACACGAGGTGGTCCTTCACGGCTTTGGGGATGTTGCCCAGATCTCGACTGGTCGGCAGCAAATCATTCTTCAAGTGTCGGCTGACGAGGGCGTAGCCAGCAAAGAACACTCCATTGATCACAAATACCCACGCGAAGAAAAGATGCCACTGCCGTCCCATAGCGAGCCATTTCGCACTGGGGATCGTAGCCCAAGCGGGAAACGCCCGCTTCGATCCGTTGGAATAGCCAAGCAAACCGGTTGTATCAAACGCTCGGCCGAGAATGTTCGTGACGCCACGGACTTCTCCGCTGTCAGTCGCCATGGGACGAATTGAGAACAATGGCTGGTCGCGATCCGACCGGTCTCCCCAATACAGGGCCGGATGGGCGTTGAAAATCTGCAGCCCGCTCATGATCAGGATGAACAGACAGACCACGTTGAGCCAATGGCCGATCCGGACAGGTAGCGGATGCCGATAAATGCGCTCTCTCTTGCCACTGGAGGCAACAAGTTCATGGGACGCTGGCGGATTTGCTTTTAAACTGCCATCTACCGTTTCTTTCCCATCCGACTGATCAGTTCCCGCCATCTGTCCTTCCATAAGATTCGGCATTGTGTCCTCACTTAAGGGAATATCTTTCAGTGTTCGCTAAGAGATAGTCGGTGTAACCTGCGGTGTCTTACAAGAGGAAGGAACGCTCTAGATTGTTTGATCCCACGAACACAAGTACACCTAAGCCGCCATCCACCTGTTCACAATACCTTCCTATTCGTAGGCAACGTTGACAAACACTTTGATTGCATTCCGTTCCATCGTCAGCGTCGATATTATGGCCTGATAGTTCTCCAACCCATCCACCGGATGGGTCAGTAGCTGTGGTAGCCAGCCTGGGAATTCCAGTTGCGCCCTGGCGAAGTCATAGACACCAGCTTCGAAGTATTCTCTGTTGGCGTTGACCGTGCCGACGACGAGCTTGTTTCCGAGCACGAAGTCCAGATTGATCTTGTCGGCAGGAATCGGATGTTGCCGGTCTCCCCCGGTAACGCTAGCCAGCACCAGCACGCCGTTTTTGCCCAAGGACTCCATCGCCTCGAAGACAACGGGCGAGAATCCCGTTGCCTCAAACATCAAATCGAACGGGCCGTACCGTTTTGCGGCCTCACGAATCGACAAGTCGCTGGTTGAGATGTAGCGGACGCCCAGTTGGGCTAAGAGATCAAGATTGCGAGATGGCCCGCTCTGCCTGCCGAAGCTGGTCACCTCAAGCCCCTTCATCCTCAATGAAAGAGCCGCCAGCAGGCCAACTGTTCCAGCACCCAGCACTGCGGCCTTCCTCGGCCGCCAGATCTTAAAGCGACGCTGCGCTTCATAAGCCTGGATGATCCCTTTTTCGATAATGGATGTCGGCTCAAGCAACACCGCGACATCTTTGAGGCCCTTTGGAATTTTGACGAGGTACTCCGGATCTTCGACGAACGTTTCTGTCAGGTAGCCATGTCGCAGGTTTATGCCACGCTCGTAGTAAGTATCCTCCAAGGTCATGTCGTATTGACCAACCTGATCGTAAAAGCTGCCACCGGGACGCCGTACTGTCGGCACAACATAGTCGCCGGGCATCAGTTCTGTAACATTAGGCCCGATTTCAAGGACCCGTCCAAAACATTCGTGCCCGATGACCAGGAAGTCGTATCCTGGAGGAGCTTGGCCGTATTCGGCCGCATTGATTTCTTTGTCTGTACCGTCCACACCGACGCGGAGTACCTGCACCAGTACGCCGCGCCCGCCGGGCACTTCGTGCACGGATGGTTTCGGTAGGTCGGCAAGATGGATGGAATTGGCTTTCCCGGGAATAACCGCCACGGCTTTCATGTGCCTCTCCTTGGCTATGCAAATCGGGCCATGCCCAGCTTCGTCATACTTTCGTTCTTATGAACCCGTTCGTCGTAACCGATCTGTCTAATCACATCGGCCATCGTGGCGAAGTTGCCGTAGTCTCTCTTAAAGGCACTGTCGAACTGGATCCGCTCCAGCTCCGGCTGCTCTTGCGCAAAGAGCATATATTCATGTTCGGCATGCGTCTCAAAATCCATGTTCAGACGATAGCTCCACTCCGGTTTGATCACATAAAGTAGCCAGCTGACCTGGTAATAGAAGAAGGCGATGATTTGCGGTGCCAGCCGATGGAGCAGAAAATTCTCCTTGATCTTGTGCTGGTGAATCCACTCTTCCAAGATCAACAGATGCCACTGCTCATTGTCTTGTTGGTGCCGAGCTTCCTTCACCCGTTCGAATACCCGCCGGGCAAAGTCTTCATGTTCGTATTGTTGAGTGATGGCGATATAGGCGACATGTTCCCAGGCTTGATAAGGCACCCGAGCGATTACTTCCAGCACCTTAAATTTGCTCCAGCTCCGTTTACGCCCATACAGGAGGTCCATTACAACAAAGAGAGTTTTGGCCAGGAGGCCATAACGATGTTCGGGCTCCGCCAGCGTTCTGAATTGCTCTATCCTGAGTTGTTCGGCACTCAACATTGTCATCTTGATCGTGGCGTCCATGGCTGTCAGTCGGCAAACGAGGCTGACTCTTACAGATGAATGAAAGCGGTCGGTCTCATGAGAGATGGTAGGCCGTGAAGTACTGGTGCAGAAGCAGTCGATTCATCGGAGTCGGGTAAATCTTCGGAAGTCTCCTGAGTGTGGATGACACGAGTGCAACTTGATGGAGGTAAGTTCGGCAGCGCTTGCAGTATGGGAGATGCCGGCTGACACGATGCTCTATAAGAAGCGGCAACCGTCCCTCGTGGTAGTCCGAGGCTCTGTCAGCAATGTCGCGGCAGGTGAACCCGCTATCAATCCATTGTGTCAGATGATCCTTCATCGGGGACTCTCAGGTTAAGGATTCAAACCTGTGTCCCTCACCCGCAGGCTTTCTTACAGCTCAATCACGCAGTCATTTAAGCGCTTTCTCCACGGCAACCCGCACCCGTTCCCTTGCCCGATGCAAGCGTACATATAGGTTGGTTTCAGTGATCTTCAGGATCTCACAGGCCTCCTTGGCCTCGACTCCTTCGATGTCGCGCAACACCAATACGTCTCGTAATGTCGCCGGAAGCTCCTCAATCGCCTTGTTCATGGCCTCGACGGCTTGCTGCGAGGCCAGGAGCTTTTCGGGCGTTTGATCGTCCCATGGTTGAGGAGGGAATGCCCAGTGGCCGGCCCATTCGCCGCTCGGCTGGAAGCGGGAAGGGTCGACCGCTTCCTCGTTGTCGTCTTCGTAGGTTTCGAACGCAGAGAATGTCGTATGGCGCTTCTCACGGATGCCGCGGTCCTTAGCCTTGTGAATCATGATGCCAAAAATCCAGGTGCGCAGCGAGGAGCGGCCTTGGAATCGATCCAGGCTTTCGATGACCGCCATCCAGGTATCTTGGACGACCTCTTCCGCCACTTCGCGGTCAGCCACATAGCCCATGGCCATCCTAATCAGCGCGCCATGATGTTGATTTACGAGTCGGTCAAAGGCGCCTTCGTCCCCGGCCTTGAGTTTGGCCAACAGTTGGCTCTCGGCGTTTGAGAGGGGAGACGTCTTCGGCGTGTGCGATACTTGTTGAGCCGACACACTGCTCATGGCGTGATTCAACGATCCGGTAAGGGTGGTGGTGTTCAGATTCATCATCGGCCTCCGGTCTGCAGCAGCTCCGTCACGAACCCGGGCGTGCTCATCAAGGTGACTTGCTTGCGGGGAAGGTTGTTCAGCACCTCCACGCCTCTCCCATCGACAAAATCCACTTGGGAACAATCGAGGAAGACATTCTTCATCCGTCTCAAATACGAACGGCATTCTCCGTCGAGTAGCGCCGCCCATTGATCCGTGACCTTGCCCTCAAGCTTAAGGAGGACATCGGTCCTGCTTTCCTGAATCTTGGTGATTTTCAACATCGTCTCCTGTTCTCCCTGTTGTTCCCGTTGCTGATCACCTATTCAGCAACAGGAATGCCAATCTCTAAATGTTCGAGACAATGTCTGGTAACTGATTGATGAATCAGGAGGAAGTGTGGAAGACGGGAGTGATGTGCGCGTGCAATCAGACCTGCAGAATTCCCAAAATATTGGGACCGTCCCAATTAGTTGGGGAGATTCATTGGGAACACAGCCTACTGAATATGGCCATGGGAGAGGAAAAGCTGAAGGGGCAAGAACGCCGGGGAGACTCTTAGAAACCCACCCCCCTCACGTTTTATTCTTCACGTTTTGCGCGGGAAATGCCGAGCTTCTTCATCCGGGCTTCGAGGGTGGTCGGCTTCAAATCGAGGATGGCTGCTGCACCTTTATCCCCGCTGACGCGCCAGTTAGTCTGTTCCAAGATATTGATGATGTGCTCTCGTTCCATCTCCTCAAGCGTGAGGGGATGGCCGTGACCAGTCTTGCTCGCTGAGGGTGTGAGCCAGTCGATTGACTCCAGTTCAGTACCCTCGCTCAGGATGACGGCCCGCTCGATCACATGTTCGAGTTCACGAATATTGCCCGGCCAGAAGTAGCGTTGGAGCGCGGTCATCATCTGCTCGGGAATTTTCGTAATCTTCTTGCCCAGATTCGTCGAAAACTTCCGCACGAAATACTGCACGAGCAGCGGAACGTCGCCGTCGCGCTCGCGGAGCGGCGGAAGATGGATCGGGAAGACATTCAGGCGATAGTAGAGATCGGCCCGATACTGGCCCGATTTGGAGAGTTGTTCGAGATTCCGGTTGGTCGCCGCAATCACCCGCACGTTGACTTTGAAGGTTTGATTCCCGCCGACTCGTTCAAACTCGCCTTCTTGCAACACACGCAACAGCTTCGATTGCAGATCGAGCGGCAATTCTCCGATCTCGTCCAGGAAGATCGTCCCCTTGTCGGCCACCTCGAAGCGGCCCATCTTTTTCGCCAACGCTCCGGTGAAAGCCCCTTTCTCATGACCGAACAGTTCGCTTTCGATCAGGCCGGACGGGATCGCCGCACAATTTACCTTCACCAGCGGGCGGCCCTTCCGTGGGCTCAGGTTGTGAATGGCACGCGCGATGAGTTCCTTGCCCGTGCCGGTCTCGCCGGTGATCAACACGGTCGAGTCGGTCGGGGCGACCCGTTCAATGCTCTTCAGGGCCTTCTTCAACGACGTGGATGATCCGATCAACTCTTCGAAGTTGTGGCTGCCCTTGATCTCTTCCTGAAGATAGACGGCCTGGGCTTCCAGCCTCGCCTTTTCCTGCTCCATCAACACCTGTTCGGTGATGTCGACAAACATGGTGCGGGTGTAGTTGCCAGTCCGATCCGGCCGCGACCACCATCTGATCCAGAGTGGCTTGCCGTTGTCCTTGCGGCGGAGTTCGAGCACGACGCCACTGGTATCGATCCCCTTGCCGATCGAATCGAATGCGGCCTTCAGTCGCTGCTGCGCATCCGGTGTATCGGGAATGAACGATTTGCCGTAAGTTCCATCCACCTGATCCGGCGTGATGCCGAGAGTCTTCATGGCTGTTTTATTGGCGCGAATGAACTTGGAGTCAAGGCCTTCGTTTACATAGGCGATCGGCGCTTCGTCGAACAAGTCGCGCAAGCGTTCTTCGTTGTCCTTGAGTTTCGATTCCATTTGGGCCCGTTCAAGCTCGGCGCCGGCCCGCGCGCCGAAGATTTTGAAGACCGACAAGTCGAGTTGCTCCAGCGCCATTGGCCGGCGGTCCATCACGGCGAGGTGTCCCAGGACCAGTCCCGCCATGCCCGTCACAGGAATCGCAAGGTAGCTTTCGACGCCCAATCCTTCCAAATCGTCCCTGTGCAATGGGAATGCGTCCGCCACCCGTTCGGGGCAGTGATACAGTTCACCGGCCAGCACCTTCTCGCATGGAGTTCCCGCAATGGTGTACTCGAAGTTGTCGAGAAAATGGTCCCCCGCCCAAAAGGCCAGGGTTCGCACTTTTGTGCGATCGACGCAAAACTCGGACACAAAGGCGTATTCCACTCCGAGAGCCTTGGCGAGATTCTTGACCAACGCCTGGGCAAATGGGCCGCCCAACACGGTGGCTGTGCCTTCTGCGATGGCCCGGAGCGTCCTGTCGCTCCGGCGTTCTCGCTGTTCGTGTGCTAAGCGGGTGAATTCTGCGGCGGCTCTCGTGGCAAAGACGCCGAGGATCGAGGTGACACGGACGTGATCGGGCATTGGCTTCGTATCCATGATCGCCAAGTGGCCGAGAACCCGGTCGTCCGCATCCACGATGGGCACGCCGCAGTAGCTCTCGACGCCGATTTGCTGAATCAATTCGACGTACGGATAGAGTTCCCTGAGCTTTACGGGATGATGGACGCATTTGCGCGATAATACAGTTTCGCAGGGACCTCTGGCCGGCACCTCGAAGGGCGGAAGATCCTGCCCCTTGCCCCACCCCGCTTTCGAGACGAACCGGGTGCCGTCTTCGCTCAGTTCGGAGATATACGCATAGTCGACTCCAAGCGTTGTGGCCAAATGGCGAACCAGTGAGGGGAAGAACTGCTCGCCGACTTTCGACTCCACCCCTTCAACGATTTCCTGAAGCAACGTGCTCGTTTCGGTCAACTCTTTGGTGCGGGCGACGATTCGCTCTTCCAGTTCATCCTGTGAACGGCGCAGCTGCTGTTCGACCTGCTTGAGCTCGGTCACATCGCGTGAGATGGCCAGTAACTTTTCCGGCTGGTTGTCCTTGTCCACAATAGCTGAGACGGTGACGTCCCACCATTTGGGTGTCTTAGTCTTGGTGGTAGCGAAGAATCCGGTGAACCGGCCGACCTTCCCGTTGCGGGCGGCTTCGATCGCCGAGCGGGCGCTGATTCTATCCTCCCCCTCCCAAAATTCGATCCAAGGTGTGCCAACAAGGGGACCGAAATCGCAGATCTCCAAGGCGGTCATCCCGTGGGCGTTCATGGACAGAAGATGTCCGTCAAGGCCGAGGACCTTGATGCAATCGCGGCTGCTCTCGATCAGGCGCGCGGCGAATTCCTCGCTGCGTCGGAGGGCTTCTACAAGATCAGGTGTGGACATCGGCACCACCCCTGGAGAGGGCTTTATGGATGGCAACGAGGCGGAAGTCTAGCACCGGTGTAGAGAGCCTTGCAACTAAGGGTAAACCAGGAGATAACATCCTCGAACGATGATCAAGAGAGGATCGCCCCGCAGCCGGTGCAGCGGGCCTTGAGAGGAATAGTGCGGCGGCCGGTTGGTGGGGTCTCGGAAGTGGGAAGCGGTCCCAGTAGCAGGCGCGCAACCGGACTTCCTCGGTATCTCGTGAGAAGAGACGGTAGAAACAAAAACAAGGCGACCATTGCTCCCCCTGCCGCGATCAGAGGCCACTGTGCGGTGAAGAAGGTGCTGCCGAAGTAGGTAAAGGCAACGGTGGGAGGGGTCGTGCCCAAGAAGGTGGCAACCGCAAAGGTCTTCAAGGAAATGTTTGTGAATCCGGCTCCATAGCTCACCATGTCGAATGAAAAAATCGGAATGAAACGGGCGAGAAACATCACGCCCATCAGTTGATGATCAGTACATGTTTGGCAAAACGTGTTCTCTGTCTTGAGGAATCGAGACAAGGCCTCGCGTCCCAGGGCTCGGGCGATGAGAAAGCAAATGATGGCTCCGATCTCCGCACCGATGACGGCGTAGAGCGCCCCGTAAAACGGACCGAACGCTGCCCCGGCAGCCAGATCCAACGGCAAGCTGGGAACCGGCGGGATGATGACCGCACAAACCATGCTGCTGATCAGGAGCAATGGCGCCAGCGGTCCGGCATCGTTCAGCCGCTGGGCTAATGCCGTCGGCGTGAGGTACCGTTCATAGTCGAATGACGAGAATGCCCACCAAGTTACGGCCACTACAATGATCCCGAGACACAGTTTCATCCATGTCGACATCGTCCGCGATATCCCACTCAAAACGGCCGTCACGGTGCTCATGGTGATACGAGTTGGATAGCATGCCCATCGGGATCTCTGATCAGGAGCGCTTTCGAGAATCCCAGGATTTTGTCTGATAAAGTAACGACGCCGCTTGAGACTGTCTGCGTGGCGCCATGAAGAGATGCTGCCGCCGCTTCCGCATCGACCACCACCAACGTCGTCTGCCAATGCCAGAGATCGGTCGGACTCGAATCAGACGGGGAAGCCCGGCCGACCGCCGGCGACTCGTATTCCAAGAACTCGACACCGGGCAGTCTTGTCTTTGCCGCTAACCCGGTCACTCGCACGCGCGCACCGGGGAGGCTGTCGAGATGCTCCTGCTCGATCCCGATGTTCAACGAACTGCCTGCGACCTTTAGGCCGAGCAGGTCACGGTAGAACTTCAGGCTGTTTTCGGAACTCCGCACTGTCATGGCCGTGTGGTCGATTCCCAAGAAGAGGTTCGAGGCGGGTGAAGAGGCCGTCTCACCGGCTCCAAATCGGGTGGGTAAGACCGTTTTGTGCCAGATCGGATTGCCTTTGCCTTCGGGGAACCAAAGCAGTTCGAGGTTGTGGCCGTCGGGGTCGCGAAATTTGATGGCTTTGATGCCGGCGGCCGCTTGGTTGGACAGAGGAATCGTCTGCGGCCTGGGCGAAATCTGGCGGACGTGATGGTTCCGCAGTTGCGTCCAGGCTGCCTCCATGTCGCGCACCACGATGGCGAAATGTTGAAACCAGAGATCATTACTATAGGAGGGAACAGGAATCGGCCTGAAGTCTGGCGGTGCGAGAAATTGAGTCAACTCGATCTGCTGCTCTCCGAGCTGCATCCGGACGATCCGCGCCCGTACGCCGAAAACTCCATAAAGCCGATCGTAATCCGGCCCGTCCACTTCTACGTCGCTGACCAGTCTGAATGTCAGCACGTCACGGTAGAAGGCGATCGTCCGGTCCATGTCGAACACGGTAAAGCCGATGGAGGCAACTGATTGCACTGCTACATCGGCCCAACATGGGGGAGTAAGCAACAAGAGAAAGAGCACGGTGATGCGAACGGCGACGGTCATCGCATTCTCTCTAAGAGGTGATCTCCCACGCGCAGTGAATTGGCGATGATTGTGAGTGACGGGTTCACCGCGCTGCTCGAGACGAAGAAGCTCCCATCGACCACGTAAAGATTATCGAGGTCGTGCGCCTTGCAGTTCACGTCCAGCACGCTCGCTTTGGGGTCACGGCCGAACCGGATCGTCCCGCACTGGTGTGCGGTCCCGGCGATCG
>NZ_CDLUDY010000140.1:0-6578 GCF_975968855.1 Petrachloros mirabilis | reverse complement strand
CTGAGCCGCATGGCGCTTACCGACGCGGTGTTGATGTTTTTTACGACGGCCTCGCTTTTCGGATTTTGGCTCGGTTTGAACGGAACCGGTCCCCAGCGGCACTGGCACTGGCTATTTTATGTCGGCATGGCACTGGGAACATTGACGAAGGGCCCTGTCGGGTTCCTCGTCCCCATGGTCACAGTCGCCCTGTACTTGACTATCAGTTCACGCTGGCGGCTCTATTGGGAAACGGGCTTTCCCATTTTGGGGACGATCTTGCTGACGGGAATGGCTGTGCCATGGTACGTCGTTATGTGGACAATACACGGGCAGGAATACCTGACCATCGCCAAAGCCCACACAGTAGGCCGGTTCCTCAGTCCGATGGAAGGCCACAACTTTACCTATTTTTTCTATATTCCGGTCTTGCTGCTCGGGTTTTTCCCCTGGAGCGGATGGCTGCCGTTCGCCTGGTATCACGCCTACAAGAGCTGGCGCGAAGATAGAGGGAAGAGACGAGCGGACCCCTCTCCTGAGGCTTCTGGCGACAATCCTCCCCTTGAACGCCCGGCGCCTCAGGAGCTGGAATGGTTTGCCGCAGCGTGGGTGGTGGGCGTCTTAGTCTTTTTCACCCTGTCGTCAACCAGACTCCCCCACTATATTGGGCCGCTCTTCCCCGGCGCAGCGATCCTCACCGCCTGCTATTGGAGCCGCGGCCTTGAAAATTCGACGACGAAGGGGCTTCGCGCGTCGATCCATACCATGATGGTTATCGGGTATCTCCTTGCCATTGCTTTCGCCTCGCTCCCGTCGCTCTATCCTAAGATCGCCGGAAAGCTCACGAAGGAATTCCCCTTGGCCACGCAAATGGACTTGGGAAGCGGACCCTATGTCGCATCGATTCTCTTATTGATCGGCATGGCACTGGTCGGGTATTTCGGATTGAACGACTCCAAACGGGCAGGCGCCTTTTGGGCCGCTTGCGCTTCACTGGGCCTACTCGTCGTGACATTGCTCTTTCTCGTCATCCCCGGCCTCAATCGATACTTTGTTTCGCCCCCTCAAGTCCTTGCCTATGCCGCCGGCGTCAATCTCGGTTCCAATGATCGATTGATCGCGTTTGGATCGACGAGGCCTTCGCTGGCCTTTTACGCAAGGCGCAGAGTCGAGTTCATCCCCTCCGGAGAAATCGACCGGCTCCGCCAGGCCCTCTCTCACGACGGGCGCACGATGATCATCGTGCCGGAATCGTTCCTGAGCGCATTACCGAAAGAGACGGAGTCGTACCAGCCGATCCTCAAGCGCCACGGTTATCTCTTGCTGGCCAACGAACCGATGGTTGAAATCCCGGAAGGAGCAGGACCTCCAGCTTCGACGGACCGTCCCCTTTCACCACATTAAAACGGCAAAACTGAGCGGGCTCCGAATAGAACAGTGAGCGAAGCGAGAATGGCGATGGCAAGCACTCCTTCCTGTACCAACACTCTTTGACGAGCAAAATCGTGAGACGCAGTCTGGTCGGCGGTTGAAACATAGAAGGCCAGAAAGGCGAGACCGGCCGAGGCCGATACAAGAGGCTCGGTCGTCATGCATGCCAGACCATACGCGATCAAGGCCAAAGAAAACTTCGCCTGCCGCTCGGTGAACGGCTGCTCCCGCCTACCCTCTAGCCACCTGTCACGCCGCAGCCAGAATCCTGCGGCAACGGAACAAGAGCCCAGGCCGATCAAAAGTGTGCCGATCAAGCCTGAATCCAGAGGACGAGCCAACGTCCACAAGAGGCCGAATGCAACAGCCGCTCCAATAGCAGCATGTCGCAGCCCTTCTACAAACGCTGTGCGCCACTCGCCCCACGGCGCAGCAGCAATTGTACCGCATACGACGCCCAGGACAGCTCCGCCGAAGACGTCTGTCGGGAAATGCGAACCGCGAAGCATCCGACTGAGGCCGACGAACGCGGCAATGCCGAGCCACAACGGAGTGAGCAGAGGAAACCGTTTCATGAAGACGGTGGCAATGGCAAATGTCGCCGACGTATGGCCGGATGGGAACGAATCCCACCCGGACTGCATGGAAGGTGCAATCTGCCATTCTCCTGAATGAACGAATTTAGGGCGTGGCCGGCCCACGAGATGTTTCAACCCATTCGACAGAACCCCGGCTAATCCATGCGCAATGGCGCTTTCGATACCAGCCTTGAGCATGGTCGGTCGGGACAATGCCCAACCTACCCCCAATAAAACCACACTCACCACGATAAGGTTCGTTCCCTTCCCGATCCAATCTCCGGTGTCACTTGTAAATGCCATCCAAGGGATGGCGAGATGAAATCGGTTCGTGACAGAGCGCACGTAGTGTGTGATGGGAAGATCGAATGGGAACAGCCCGCAAAAGGAAACAAGAAGTGACGCGCAGGAACATGCCAGAGGGAAGAGATGCGTGCCAAGGGGCTTCGAAGATGCAGTTTCCCCTCGGGTCGTCTCGCCGCTCACCTCATGCCCCGTACCATTCCCTCAGGGAATCCAGTCCGCGATAAAGATGTTGAACTCACCGGGCGACTTCGCCTGGCGGTCCGACACCCAGACGACACGTTTGCCATCTGGAGAAAACATGGGAAAGCTGTTGAAGTGCCCTTCGAACGTCAGCCGTTCAAGATTGGCTCCGTCGTCGCCGATCAAATACAGATGAAAACTCGGTCGCTCTCCCTCCTCCCTCGTTTCCACGTTCGATGAGAAGATAATTCGGTTCCCATCGGGATGGAAGAACGGGGAAAAATTCGAAGCCCCGTTCGAAGTCACCTGTCGCTTGCCGCTTCCGTCCGCATTCATCACGAATATTTCGAGCTGACCTGGCTCCACCAACCGCTTGCTCAGCAACTCCTGGTACTTGGCGACTTCGGCCGGTTCACTCGGATGGTGGGCTCGATAGACGATGCGTTTGCTGTCGGGAGAAAAGAACGCTCCGCCGTCATATCCGACTTCCTCCGTCAATCGGCGAGGCTTGGTGCCGTCGAGGTTCATCGCGTAGATGTCAAGATCGCCGTCCTTCACCGACGTCCAGACAATCGTCTTGCCGTCCGGGGATACGGTGGCTTCCGCGTCATAGCCCGGCGACACGGTCAACCGCTGCATCTCCTGGCCGTCGATGCGAACTGCATAGAGGTCGTAATCGTCTAGCGCCCAGCGGTAGGCCCCTTCTCGTTTCGGTTTCGGCGGGCAGTTAGGACCGGACGCCCAAGTCGACGCATAAATCACCCGCCGATCGCCGGGGAAAAAATACCCGCAGGTCGTCGCGCCGGTACCGGTGCTCACCAAGCGGACCATCTCGCTATCCAAATCCATGACGTACATCTGGTAGCAGCCGAGCGGTTCGTCGGCCGGCTTGAGCGTGGCAGCGAACGAATCCTTCATCCAGTTGTTCGTCGATTGAAAGATGAGTTTCGACCCGTTGAAGGAAAAATAGGCCTCGGCGTTTTGACGACCGAATGTGAGTTGGCGGATGTTCTTGAAGTGCCGCTCGACACCCGATACCGGTGCGGGCTCGATGTTGGCTCCGGCCTCCCCGGCTAGGCAACTAGATGCTGCATAACCGACTAGGCACAAGAACACCGCACTGAAACTAGCGAATTGCTTCAGACCCATGAATCTCTACCTCCATCTGATCCTGTGCCGTTGCCCATTCACCGCGGGCAACGGGACTTCCGTTCTTGAACACGACATAACTATTCCATCCGTAAAAAAACAACAGCCTGGATACCACGGTGGCTGCCTCCGGGGATTCTGCATACAACAGCGTCACGACACTGCCGGGTCGATCAGTTCGATGGCAACTCACCAAAAGTACCAGGTCCGATCCCTCATATGTCGAACCATTTAATCTTACCCCGCCTTCGTGGAATTCCAGATGATCCCCGCAATGGGCACTCACAATGGTTCGCAGCGCCGCCTTCCACTCCGGGCTTGCCAATACTAACACCGATCCTTCGCGTGGCAACAGTCCGTTTCCCCCAATCGACTCGATGGAGGCTCGATCCGTCTCAGGTTTCTGGCTGTCCTGACTTTCGATTCGCTTGACGATGCCGCGAAAAGGATGAAGTGTACCGTTCGGCGGATCTGAAAACGCCAGAACCACGGAACGATGCTGGTCCGTAACGAAGTGATTCAAAACCGGCGGCAATGACCCACGCGGCACCCGTTGCAAAATCATTGTTTCGGAATCGAGTTCGATCGAAACCGGCCTAGCCGGCAATGTGACATCCACAACATTACGTTCGCGATCGACAGGCACATGCACAATTTGCTCATGGCCGTCGATGAGCTTGACGGTCAATGGTACCGTTAATCGAAAAGCTCTACCGGTTTGGACTATCGTCGCCACCAGGCGAAATGCCTGGTCTCCACCATCGGAAATGGGAGTTGCCGACGCAGCGTGCAGGGAAAGCTCCGGTGCTCCGGGGGCTTCGATCCATTGAGCAAAAAACCAACGGAGGTCCCGCCCGGCTGCCTCCGCAAAGACCTGCTCCAGATCGCTCCATTCCGCATGGCGTCCTCGATACTGCGCAACAAGCCGTTTGAGGGCCGTCCAAAACGCGTCTTCACCGATTTCCTGTCGCAAGAGATGAAAGACCATCGCGGCTTTTTGATAGCCAATGGCATTATCACGCTCGTCCTTTTTTCGTGAAAACTGGCTGACGGGATAGTCGCGTTCCATTGGAACATGCAGATTGTAGCCACGAAACATCATCCGGCGCTGATCGCGCGCCTGACGCTGATCGCCGGCCTGTTCGTGCCAGTAATAGTTCGACAAGTAGGTCGTCAGTCCCTCGACCCAATTACCTCGATCGATCCGGTTGAAGACCGCATTGCCTATCCAGGAATGCACGATCTCATGACCCAAGGCATAAGGCTGGACGTAATGCCGCTTGATGATCCCGCTTCCCAACAACGTAAACGACGGCATGCCGAGACCGCTGGCAAAGAAATTTTCCACCACGGCGAATTTATCGAACGGGTAGTCCCCGAGCAGGTCAGTGTAGACATCGAGGTATTTTGCGGTGGCATCAAGGTATTCATCGGCGAGGGCCGCATTTCCTGGCAAGAAGTACGTCGATAGTTCGACATTCTGCCTGCGAGACCCACTCCAATTCCTGTGCTTCCCAACAAACTTGTTGGCAACCAGCGTCAAAGCCTCCGTTGGTTCCCGCACGGCCCAGGTGGAAATGCTTTTACCTTCCGCCTTCCTCTCCTCAAGTTTGCGGCCTTGAGTCACGACCGTCCATTCTGGCGGAACAGCAGCATTCACAGCAAACCGGGCGAGCGATCCCTCGATGTCCGGATACCACTGGCTCTCACTGCTGAGATACACCCCTTCGGGACCGATATGCCCGGAGGTCTCGCTCGGAGTCACAAAGCGCAGGTGCCGCGGTTCCTTGGGAGGATCGTCGATGACTCCGCGATAGCTCCACAACAGCGTGATGCGACCAACCATATGCTTAGGCAGCGTGACAACGACCTGCTGGGTGGATGGCTCAGGAAGAATTTTGCACTCGAACGGCACATCGCGTTCTATCTGAGAGGATTCGCCTTTCCCCCGGGAAAGGAGCTGAATCGATTCGACACGCAGGCTGGGAGCAAGGGTGAAAGTGACCTCGCCAGGTTGACCCTGGGTTTCGAGTTCCATCTCGTCTCTTGCAACCAGTTCGTGAGTGTCCGGGCCCAGTTCGACGGTTAAATGGTGCTGAAAGACGCTGCGTGACTCAGGAAACGAGGCATGCGTTTGGCCAGGAGCTATCAGTAGAAGAAGGGCAAGAAGTACAGTTCGATTAAATGCCGTGGTGCCGATACACATCGGGAAACTTTTAGCATTCGCGGCACACCAGCACAAGCTGGACAACAGCGAGCAGTTTTTCGAGATCAACCGGCTTGGTGATGACTTCTTGAGGGTTCAGAGACCAGGCTTCCTGCAGTAACTCCTCGTCGTAGCTGCCGGTGATGATCACTACGGCGCCGGAGAAACTCCTATCCCGAAGTCTTCTTAGCAATTCGACGCCATTGGTCCCCGGTAACATGAGATCCAGTAGAATCAGGTCGGGCGAGGACTGTTCGACCATCTTCAGTGCTTCGTGGGCATCCTTCACGCCGAGGGCTTTATAGCCGCGCAAACTGAGGAATTGGACCAATAAATCACGGACGAGATCTTCGTCGTCAACAACGAGAACTGTTTCTCCTGCATCAGGTGTTGGAACTGTTACCGCAGTACGGTCTTCGGCATCGGCTCTCTTCATTGGCTGCTGAACGATTCGATTTACGGCCTCTACCAGCACATCGAGGGATAGGCCCCTCCGGATAAAATCCGTAACGCGCAGGGCGCGCGCTTGATTCTCCTGAATTTCAGTCGCACCACCTCCCAAGATGATAACCGGCGCGTGTGGATCGACCGCACGAATCTCCTTCAGGACACTCAGCCCATCCATCCCGGGCATCCGGAGGTCGAGAATTGTGACGCGGGGGGTATCGTGTCGGAAACGGTTCAGCCCTTCCTCCCCGCTGGTCGCCGTATGCACCTCATACCCGTGGCGCGTCAGAACGGCTCGGAGG
>NZ_CDLUDY010000139.1:0-9325 GCF_975968855.1 Petrachloros mirabilis | reverse complement strand
TCGACCGGATCAAGAAGATCATCGGCACCATGGGAACGGACATTACTAGAATCTTTCATTCCATCAAGGAATTAATCGGGGAAGGCCCGCCACTTCAGACTCATGATTGGGAGGCGGAAAAAGATGTCGAACGCTTCCTCAACGTTGCATCTGACTTCCTCCTCGCGCTCAGCAGCGATGTTCTCCCTGTTGCAATGTTTTGGGATGATCTCCAATGGATAGACGGAGGGTCCCTCAAGCTCCTCGAGCGCACCATGCCGAAACTCAAGAGTTCGCATTTGCTATTCCTCGGCGCATATCGCGACACTCATGTAGGCCCTGAACATCCGCTGACGGCATTTCTCAGCGTGTGGAGAAACACAGTTAAAGAGCAGAAGTTGCACGGTCTTCTGGATCAGGATGTCGAGACCCTTCTGCGCGAAGTCGTGACTCTCCCCACACATCACACCAAAGAAGTCGCCAGAATCGTTACTGAGAATACAGCCGGCAACCCTTTCTTCATTTTGGAAACAGTAAAAGCGCTCGTACAGAGTGATGCGCTGGCCGTACATGGAGAACGATTGACGGTGGAAGTCCTCAAGACTTCCGGCTTGACTGCCGCTTCAGGAGTTGACCAAGTCATTCTCAAACGGTTGCGAAACCTCTCGCCATCAGCCCGCGACATTCTGCGTTGTGCCGCCGTAATTGGTCGACATTTTACATTCGACGTCCTTGTACAGCTAAGACAGGATGGCAAACTCGTTCTTGAAAGCATTGAGGAAGGGATTCAGAAACATATTATTACGCAGCGAGACGGCACAGGTCTCGACCGCGGCTACAGCTTCGTTCATGACAAGATTCTTGAAACTCTCTATAACGAGATAGAGGCTGTAGATAGACGGTATTTACATCAACAAATTGGCGAGGCATTGGAAACGCTTCTCCAGCATGATGGGAAAGAGGCGGGGCATCCTCTGGACATCTACTCGGATGCTTCCATATTCGAACTCGCTCTCCATTTCAGGCTTGGAGAAGATACCCGGAAAGCCATGAAGTACTGCCTCAAGGCAGCAAGGCTCGCGCAACGTACCTATGCCAATGCGGAAGCTGTGCAGTCATATGAGGCCGTTCTTAAATTGCTGGAAGCCGGTCACCCGCTTCCGGAGGAGGATACAGAAGGGAAGAGTCAGGAAGAATGCACGCTTACGATTCGGGAATCGCTGGGAGATGCCTATGCCATGCTCGGCAGGTACGGCAACGCAGAAGCCAAATACCTGGAGATCAGGCCATCTTTTCAGCATCCTGAAAAAGCGCTCGCCCTCTGTCGCCTGGAAACGAAACTAGGGACAGTCTCCTTCAAGCAGGGGGATAGGGAGAAAACGCTTGCGCATTTCGGAACTGCACTCCAGGCATTGGGAATTACCCAGCCGACCACGACCTTCGGAGTCGTACTGAACCTTCTCACAGAAACATGCAAACAAGTATTCAAGAGGTTCATTAAACCGCGCCCTTGCACCCCCACAGACATCGAGGCATTTCGCCTGTTTGAGTTGTTGATCAACTATTATTATTTCATCGACATGAAACGCTGTTTTCAAGTGCACATGAAGCATCTGAATCTCGCGGAGCAGACTGCCAGCGAGGCCTATTGCCGAGTCGCCTATGGCTTACACCAGAATCTTTGCAACGCGGCCGCGTTGCACGGGCGCGCTCTCAAATACGCCGAAAAATCCATGGCGCTCATGCGATCGCTGGAGGAACGAAACGCCCCGGATGCATATGGATTGGCAATACTGGACAGTTCCGTTTCAGCCCTTGGCCGAGCGTACTTCTACACGGCTCAGTATGACAAAGCCGTGCATTATTTGGACGCGGCCGGCGAGGAAACCTTAAAGCGCGGAAACTTCTGGGATACAGAAGTCGCCTATGGGATGCTCTGCATGGCCTATTTCGGGCAAGGCCAGTTCGACAGCATGCTCAAATGCGCGAAAGCCCTTCATCGCATCGCAGAAGGCGTGAAGGACGTCCGTGGACTGGGCTGGGCGTATGTCCTTCAAGCTCTGGTGTACTCCCACCAAGGACGCCTAAGTGAAGCGCTTGATTATGCACGGAGAGCTGCAAAGCATACCAGAAAGGTTGGGGACCAGTTGATCCGGATCATGAGCCTTCGAGTTCTCGGACAGGTTTACTTAAAAAGTGGAAAGATCAACCACGCCATCCGAGCACTGGAGTTGAGCCGCGCAGTGATTCTGAAATACCAGATACTTCATGACTTCATTACCGGCACCTTTGTGATTCTTGGTGAAGCCTACTCAGAGGCATCCGCCATCACGCCAGCCCGCAGGTCGCACTTCTTGAAACGAGCCGGGCGGGCGCTCTGGATAGGAAGACTCCTGGCCCGCCTGTTCCCGAATTGGCGGTCGCATGCGTTACGCGCATCGGGATCGTACGAACTCAAGAGGGGCCGGGAAGCGAACGCACTTCGTTTTCTTCACCAGAGCATTGCAGAGGCTGAAAGGCTCGGAAGCCGCTATGACGAGGCAATGGCCAAGATGTTGCTCGGAAGAGCCCTTGCAAGAAAGCACGATTCACAAGCCAGCGTGTATCTGGAGCGGGCACAAACCCTGATGACTGAGATGGGCAGCCTGTCGGAGCTAGGCGAACAGGGAGTGGCACCGCTGGCAGCTACCGAAGGCCCAAGAGCGCAGGAATTACCACGTTATGACCAAGACACGTTGAAGATCACACGAGAATTCGAGTCGTTGCTGAAGGTCTGCCAAGAGATCAGCATTCTTCAAGATGTGGGGAATCTCCTCGAACATATTCTTGAAGCGGCCACCGAAGTGGTCTGCGCTGAACGAGGCTATCTCCTTCTCAACGAAAACGGGCACCTCAAAGTGAAAATCGTCAAGGGTCTCGATGTGGAGGAATATCATACAGAAGCCTTCAGATTCAGCCGAGGGCTGATTGATCAAGTTGCGAGTTCCAGAAAACCGATCCTCACCACGGATGCCCAGATAGACCCGAGGCTTACCGAACACAAGAGTATTCACCGATATGGGTTACGCTCGATTCTCTGTGTCCCCTTACTCAGACGGAATAATCTACTAGGGATCCTCTACCTGGACAACCGGCTGTTGGCGAATCTTTTTAACGAGCGCCACCTTGAATTGATTTCGGCATTTGCTGGGCAAGCAGCGATTGCAATCGAAAATGCCTCTTCGTATCACGAACTCGAACTAGAAAAGCTCAAGCTCGAGTCCCTGACGCGGAGCTTAGACCAAACGATTCTGGAAAAAACAACTGATCTTCGGCAGACCAACGAACAACTGCAAGAGGCAAATGCCAGGTTACAAGAACTGGACCAGGCCAAAACGATGTTCATCTCAGTTGTCTCGCACGAACTGCGCACTCCATTAACATCTATCAGGTGCTATCTCGATAACCTATTGGCCGGTATTGTAGGCCCCTTATCCGAAAAACAAACGTATTACATCCAGAGAAGTGCTCACAACCTTGACCGGCTTACGGTGATGGTCAATGATCTCCTCGATTTATCAAGGATTGAGTCGGGACACGTCCACTTACACTTGGCTCCCCTTCAAGTTCCAGACATAGTGATGGATGTAGTTGAAAACTTGCGGCCAACCGCTGAAGCCAAGCGAATCAGATTAGAGGCAAACCATGACGGACCACCCGTTATGGTGAACGCCGACCGTGATAAATTTCACCAGGTGTTGAACAACTTAATCGGCAACGCCTTAAAGTTTACGCCGCCGGAGGGAACCATCGAGGTACGCTCACAACAAGACGGCAACTGCGTCACATTCTGCGTATCCGACACAGGTTGCGGTATCGCCCCTGAGGAAATCAGCAGAATTTTTGAACGATTCTACCGATGCGCAGGTACGTCCGCAGAACAGCGCGGGGCAGGACTTGGCCTGGCTATTTGCGAGAGCCTCATCAAGCATCAGGGCGGAAGAATCTGGGTAGAGAGCGTTCGCGGAGAAGGGAGTCGATTCTATTTCACCCTACCTGTAGCCGATACTACTTCCAATTAGCTAGCCAAGCCCTTCTCCGCGCGGCTTCTTTCCCCCTTATTCTTCCGGCCTCACGTAAGGTCAAGAAGGCAAAGAGAACTGCGCCGCCCCCTAATACACCGAGAAGGGCGCCTGCCGATAGACCGGAAAGTGACAGGTCGAATACTACAACGACGATCAGGCTCACCACACTGAGACTTCCAAGAACCGCATATCTCTTCAGATCGCGTGTTTGGGCAGTTACCGTCGTAGGCTGCCCAGACCTCAAGTTCTGTTCCATTGAGTCCAATGCGTTCATGCCGTGCTGAACTTGCAACTGGAGATTAAAAATCCCACGTACCAACTCTCGTGGTGACAACACACGTGCAACTTCGTCCAAGATGAGGCTTGAGAAAAATCTGTTGGCATGCTTCCTCAAAGGGAAGGCAGGATTGAGCTGATAAATCATGGAGATCACAGAAATGAGCGATCGGAATGACGCAACAATTGACGGAGATATGGCCATGTGATGACGACGGACCGCGTTCAGGACATTGATCTGGTACGACGCGAAACTATTCTGCCCTTCCTGCCCCTTTTCATAGGTCACGCTGCAGTAATACTCTTCGGCAATACCAACGATCTCACCACGCGCGGATTCGATGTCGGTTCTAGAGGAAGGAGTGATCCATCGCATCAACTCTTGGGTAGAGCGCTCGATGTCCCCGCGGAACAGGTACATTGCATAGCTCGTCAATGAATCACGCAAACGAGGTGATAGCGTACCCACAATCCCGAAGTCGACATATCCGATCACGTCGTTCGGGAGGACAAATATATTTGCGGGATGAAGATCGGCATGGAAGTAGGCGTTATCGAATACCTGCCGTAGCGTGTTCTCAAAGAGGTGTAGGCAAATGTTATCGAGCGTCTCCTCGTCTAGCCTTGACGAAGAAGAATCACAGCGGCTGAGAAGTTCAAGGAAAGAAACACCCTCCAAGAGCGCCGTCGTCAGTACTCGTTCTGTCGTGTAGCGAACGAATACTTTTGCATGCCGTTCGACCGTGTTCCCTTGTGCTTTGTCCGCCATCATTCGTGCATGGCGTGCTTCATTTCTGAAATTCAACTCTTCATAAACCGAGCGCTCGAACTGATGGACAAACGATCTGGCAGACATCGATCCAAGCGCGCCAAATATATCCAGAATTGCTGCGGCGAAGAACAGGAACGTGATATCGACTGCCATGGCCTGCCGAACATCAGGACGCTGCACTTTAACCGCTACTCTCTCACCAGTTAGCAGTGTTGCGCGATGCACTTGACCGATAGAAGCGGCGGCGAACGGTTCTCGCTCAAAACACGCAAATAGCTGTTCAGGGTCACCATGAAGCTCAGTTCGAATGACTGCCCGAACCTCCGAGTAATCGAAGGGCTTCATTTGATTTAACAGTTCAAACAACTCATAGCAGAGCATGGGGTCCAGCAGATCAAATCTCAAAGCAAGCGCTTGACCTATTTTCGCCCATGCCCCACCCAGTTCCTGAAGAGCAATTCTGATCAACCGCGGCGCATCAGCTCTTTTAAATGGGATGACAAAGAGGCCGATGTACGCCACAGTCGTGATAATTTGAAATGCGCGACGAATCTTATAAGACATCGTAGCAATATGAAGATAAGCGGCAATTCATTTTGCAACGCATTCTCCATAGGAGCCGGGAAAATGTAAAGTCTTCTACTCGTCGGCGGCCTCTTTTCACAGAGTTATGAGCAGTACCGAGAACCGCCTTGGCGCGGACATTGTCATCAACATATCGACGCTTTCCTGCATTGACTGCCGAGAACAACATGTTGAAGCCACGGATGAGGAGACATGCTGCACCTCCTCATTCATAGCCCCCCCTACCAACTACTGGTTATGGGGCCAAATCTCACAACTCCAGAACGACCGTTATCTCGATTGTGAAAGAAAAAGGCATGTAAGCCCGCTGAATCACATCGGATTCAAAGAGGATCGAATCAGTTTCTTTTAAAATAAGGAATTAAGAAAACATCGGCTATGCGGCCACCAGGTCATATTTGTGAAATGGCAAGCCAGTATTGCCATTTCAGACATTTTCCCCTCCGAGAATCATAAGAAATCCGCCTCTGGCACGATGGTTGTATAAACCTACGTGCAAGCGCCTGAAAAGGTTCAGCAGTGGAAGAGGATGAAGTGATTCACCGGAGCACACAGGGAGGGAGAGCAGGCTTATGAAGATGCAGATCGAGACGACCACACACTCCAACGGACACAAGCAGGCACCTCGCCCAACAGCCCATGCTTCAACCGGCGTCGTGCTCTTCAACAGCAGCGGGCAGTTGCTGTTCATGAACCAGGAGGCCCAGCTGTATCTTCGCCAGCTTCAACCGCTCACGGCGAGAGAAAACGGCACCTGCCTGATCCCGGAAGATGTGCACACCGTCGTGAGGGACCTCATCTCCCGGCTCATGCATTGCGAACATCCGAAGGATTGCGAGGCCATCCAGGTCGAGCGGCTTTCCTTCGCCGCAGACCACAAACTCCTGTTGCGCGGATTTTGCATTCCCGATGAACCGCTCGCACGCAACAGCCGGATACTTATCGTCATCGAAAAACTCAACCAGAAACTGGAATGTCCGGACGCCTCCATTCAAGAGCGCTATCACCTGACCGAGCGCGAACAGATGGTCATCATCTACCTCATGCTCGGGTTTACGAACAAAGAAATCGCAAACCGTCTGAACTTGAGCGAATACACCGTCAAGGAACACCTGAAGCGGATCATGCACAAAACCAAGACCACGACACGCACGGGTTTGCTGGCCCGGATGATATTCCCCACGCCGCAAGGAACCGCCGCGGGATTCCTTTCAGAGCAGTCGGGGATGGATCAGTCTCCCAGCGCACGTATGTTCAAAGCCATGACAGCAACAGTCTGATTGTCTCAATACACGAAGGATGCAACACATGGATATCGCCATCGGCTTAGTCGTCAGCAACACCATCCTCGCAATTTTCATCTACCTGGTTGTGGCCCGCATCTGGCAGGACTAATGCACCACGCGACACAACAACCGTCTTGCACAAAGAGTGCGGCACACCAGGATGAAGCGTTGACTACGCTCAGATCCAAATCGAAAAGGTGGTTTCTCTCATTGCGAACCGCGCATCACGCTTTTCAGAGTCGGCGCGGAGCCGGCCTGCAGGAAGCGGAAAAGGATGCCTCCCGCTTCCCCGGCAGAATCTGGTCCTGACCCTTTCCAGAACTGGCGGGTCGCCCCCGCGTCACACCAGGCCGCGCTGTCATCACCACTGGCAGCGCGGCCTTCTTCTTATGGGGACAGCTTCTTCGGGGACAGTCCCCCTTCCTCCATGGGGACTGTCCCCCTTCGAGCTGGTGTCGCCATTCTGCCCGGTGACTGTCCCTGTCGAAAATCCCATCTTATTTATCTCATAGTGTCACCTCTTTCCGTTCTCCACTGAGTGACAACAAGACCGCCACTGCGCTAGACTGCTTCATCCTCAGCGCGAACCGGCGCGAGGCAGCACAAGGGCAGCACTGAAATGAATCAGTTGCGTCTGGTCTTTCGCGTCCATGCGATCAAGCGTATGTTTCAACGCACGATCAGCATGGAGGAGGTCAGACAGGTTATCGCCACCGGTGAGACTATTGAGGCATACCCAGACGACAAGCCTTTTCCTAGTCGGTTGATACTAGGCTGGAACGGTCCCCGTCCCCTACATGTGGTGGTCGCAAAGAACGCCGCGGCTGAGGAGGACATCGTCATTACCGTCTACCAGCCGAATGCAGCGGAATGGGATGCCGGTTTCAGAAGGAGGACACGCCCATGATCTGTGTCATCTGTAAAAAGGGAGAGACACAACCGGGGACCGCGACGGTCACGCTCGAACGCGACGGCGCAACGGTCGTCATTAAAGGGGTGCCCGCTCGTGTGTGTCAGAACTGCGGCGAAGAATACGTCGATGACGCCATCGCCTCTCGCCTGTTAAAAACCGCTGACGAAGCTGTCCGGTCGGGCGTACAAGTTGATGTAAGAAACTATGCCGCAGCATAACAGGAGTATCGGAGCGGGAAGTTAACTCTGCTTATATCCGGTCAAGTTTGCGCAGCCGCAGCCACTACCATCGCCGCCTCTCCACAAAACAGCGCCTTTTTCTGCAAAACAGTCGACCTCTTCTGCCGTGACCTTTCAGCAGAGCAGTGATAACAAGTCGGCTCCATCACCACTGGCAGCGCGGTCTTCTTCTATGGGGACAGTCCCCGTCGGAACCGCAATTGCAATTCGCTAGATGGCCTTGATGTGATGGTTCGCAGTAGGTGGCTCTGGCTAAGCCAGTTCGATGTAGTGAACGAGCACCTGCGCAACGTGCTTGAAATGCGCGTCGGTCGTTACGATGGCCAGACCATACTGCATGGCGCTCGCCGCAATCCAGAGATCGTTTGTGGGAATGGGCCGCCCCACTTTCCAGAGGGCGTTCACAATGACCGCATAGCGTTCAGAGGTTTCTTCATCAATCGGCACGATTTGGACACGCGGAGAGGCAAGGAATTGCTTCAGGATCTTTCTGTTCTTTTCGGAATGGCGACCGTTACAAAATCCAGCCTCTAATTCACCCAACACAATCGGAGTAACGGAAATCGAGTCAGCTGACTGAATCGCGTCTTTGACTTCGCCGCTCCCACGCATGAACGCGGAATAGGCAGAGGTATCCAGCAAGATGCGCATTATTTCCACACATCAGGATCGATTGATCGCTGCTTTGCCAGCACTTCGTCGAACGCGTCGGCTGCATCCTCAGACCACGAGCCGCAGAGGTCGTCGAGATCATGGTACAACGCAACCTCTTTTTTCGCACCCTTGGTCAGATGTTCTTCGAGCAAGCCGATTACGGCCTTGTTTACGCTCACACGTTTTCGCCGGGCCCGCTGACGGATTGTCTTCCCAAGTTCCGGAGGAAGGTTCCTAAGGGTAATGGCTTTCATGGCCCCTCCTTCTGCATCATCAAATGCATCATCATGATGCACCATCTGTAGCACGGACCACACAGATACGCAACATCATGCCATCCAGGGGACAATCCCCTTCCGGCCCAAGGGGACTGTCGCACTTCCTCCGCGCGACTGTCCTCGTCCCCTCCTGAATCAAATCCGATCCTCCCAGAATCCAAATAGACCAAACTAACTGAACCGTTTCGGAGATACCTACAGGCCGGTTGATTCGGTGGAAATCGCTAAGCAATAGTAATCACACGTATAAATAGCTATTCGGCATTCACATCTCCCGGC
>NZ_CDLUDY010000138.1:0-5183 GCF_975968855.1 Petrachloros mirabilis | reverse complement strand
TTCCGCGCGGGAATTTCGATTTGAAGGTTGATAAGTTCTGGATCGACTACCACGAGAACGGCTCAGTGAAATCCTATAACAGTACGCTGACAGTCGTCGAAGGCGGGCAGCCCAAGATGACGAAAACTATCACCGTGAACGATCCCCTCGTCTATAAAGGGATCTGGTTTTATCAGTCCAGCTACGGCGATGCGTGGGATCAAATCGAAGTGGCGCGGGTGAACGTCAAGGACAAAGAAACAGATAAGGTGATCAAGACGATCGATTTGGAATGGCAGAAAGAAGAGACGCTGCCGGATCTGAACCTCAAGCTGGCAATTACCGATTTCGTGGCGGACTTCGCCTTCAATTCGACCGAGAAGAAGGTCTATTCCAAGACCATTGAACACGCGAATCCGGCGATCAAGCTTGCCGTTAACGAATCGAGTACGGTTCAAGCGACTCCCTGGATCTTTTATCAATTCCCGGACTTGTTCGACATCAAGGGCTCGAAATACCAGTTCGAGTTAATTGGCTATAAGCCGAAAAAATACACGGGTCTGCAGATTGCAAAGAATCCTGGCATCAATATCGTCTGGCTCGGTTCTACGATGATGGTGGTGGGCATCACTCTCTCGTCATTCATCTATCATCGCAGATTATGGACCAAGATCATTCCGAGCGGTGACAAGGTGGCCGTGCATATCGGGGGGACGACCCACAAGAGCCAGATCGATTTTCAGAAGGAATTCCGGAAGGTTACGGAAAAAATTAGAACGTTTTCGGTGTAGCCGATGGGTGGCCAAACCCGGCTTATGTTCGGTATGATACCACAATAGTCGGTTAGGCCGGATTGATCGACGGAGGTTTCAATGGCCACTTCACTCTTTCTATTCGACATGACGTTTTGGCTTTATCTTGCTTCCCTGACCCTCTATATCGCCTACCTGTTTGCTCGCCGTCCGACGATGGTGTTCGCTCCTGCCGGTCATCCGATCGAGAATTTCGACGAAAGGGACGGTGCCTGGGCAACGCAGCTGGGGCAGGTCGCAACATTGGTGACGGTGTTCGGGTGGATAGTGAACACGGGAGCGCTATTTACCAGGGCCTTTGAGCGACTCCAGCATTCCGGAACCTTTGCCCCATGGTCGAACCAATTTGAAGCGATGGCCTATGTATCTTGGGCGATCATTCTCGGCTATGTGCTGCTCGAATTTCGTTACAAAATAAAGGCGATAGGGGCGTTCGTCGTTGGAATAGGCTTTATTGCCATGGGCGCGGCATCGTTGCTCCCCTATCGGTATCAGACGGCCGAGCCGCTGGTGCCGGCGCTGAACAGTTACTGGATCTATATCCATGTGTCCGTGACCTTGACCAGCTATGCAGCCTTTGCAATGGCTGGTGGGCTGGGCGTCATGTATCTTTTCAAAGAACGTGCAGAGTTGCGCGGCAGTAAGTCTCGCTTCTATGCCTCATTCCCGGATCTCGAAACCATCGATGAGCTGGGATACAAAGCCATTATGATCGGGTTCCCGCTACTCGCTTTTGGCATCATTCTCGGCGCGATGTGGGCGAATTATGCATGGGGCGGGTATTGGAGTTGGGATCCGAAAGAAACCTGGTCGTTGATCGTATGGCTGATCTATGGGGCTTACATTCACGCCCGCATGACACGGGGGTGGGAAGGTCGGCGAGCGGCGATCTATGCCGTGTTCGGGTTTTTGATGGTGATCTTTTGTTTCTGGGGAGTGAATTTTCTGTTATCGGGTCTGCACGCCTACGCATAGTCAAGTTGTAGGCTAATGGCGCGGGACAAAGGGCAAGGAGCCGCTCTTGTGCCAGACGACGCGGACTTACTTCACAAGATCCTAATGGCTGATCAATCGATAACGCCGCAGGTTATTCCGGCCAAAGGTATCTCCCGCCTCCTGATCTTCGCCGTTGGCGCAGCCATCTTCGTGGCTGTCTTCACGATTGTGTGGCTTCAGAGTGCCAAGTATGAGCCGTTGGCGGTCGGGAAACCGGCACCGGACTTTTCGCTCTACGATCTTAACGACAAGCCCTATCGGTTGTCCGATTTTCGGGGCAAGGTGGTCTTCCTGAACTTTTGGGCGACCTGGTGCAAACCTTGCCGTGAAGAAATGCCGTCGATGGAGGTGTTGAACAAGAACTTCGAGAAGGACGGCCTGGTCATTCTCGCCGTGAGTATCGATCGCGTAACGACGACGAAGGATATTCCCCCGTTTGTGAAGGGGATGAACCTTACGTTTCCCGTCCTGGTCGATTCCTGGGGAAAGACTGACAAGCCGTACAAGCGCATGGGTGTGCCGGAAACGTTCATCATCGACCAGCAAGGCATCATTCAGGAAATCGTCATTGGTCCAAGAGATTGGACGAGGCTTGACAGTCTGCAAGTGCTGACGAGGTTGCTCAATGTGACGCCGAAGGCCGTTGAAACCGGATCCAGAGAAACCGTGGAGCGTCCAGGATGAATTCCGGTGGCATGATCAGCAGGATCTTCACGGTGATCGCTCTGCTCTCAGTACCACTGGTGCCGCCGGTATCGGCAGCTGACAGGGTGCCACTCCTTGTCCAGCAAAGGGGCGTCGTCAAGCCGGGTCAGGAAGCGCCAGACTTTCGTCTGCGCGACATGAACGGCCGGATGGTCTCGCTATCCGATTTCCGCGGCAAGGTAGTGTTGGTGAATTTCTGGGCCACGTGGTGCGGACCCTGCCGTGTCGAGATGCCGGCGATGGAGCAACTCTACCGGCAATATCCCAGGAAAGACTTCGAGATTCTCGCGGTGTCGACAGATGCCCAAGGCGTCACAGTGACCAGGCCGTTTCAGCAGGAAAACAACCTGAGTTTCCCGATCCTTCACGATGCCGATTTTCGTGTAGGGCTCTCGTACGGGGCGCGGACGTTGCCGATGACCTTCATGGTCGACCGGCGTGGGATCGTGCGTCAGCAGATATTCGGCGCGCGTGACTGGGGGGCTCCGGAGGCCCATCAGCTCGTGCAAATGCTCATGAAATCGTAATTGTGTCACAATCCATCAGCCAGATTTCTCTGATCGCCGCTTTTTCAGCTGGACTTCTGTCTTTTGTGTCCCCTTGTGTACTGCCGCTGGTTCCATCCTACATTTCCTACATTACGGGCCTGTCGATCGAGCAGTTGACCGATGTCGAGGAGCGGTCGAAGTTCAAAGCGGCCATCATCGTCAATGCACTGCTCTTCATCGCCGGGTTTTCGGCCGTGTTCATCGCTTTTGGCGCGTCCGCGAGTTTTATCGGTCAGATGCTCATTACGTATCAGGACCATATCCGGCGGATCGGAGGCGTGCTCATCATCGTGTTCGGCCTCTATCTGCTGGGGGTGCTGAATATTAATTTTCTTCAAATGGAACATCGCTTCCAATTTCGCAATCGGCCGGTCGGATATCTCGGATCGTTTCTTATCGGCATTGCCTTTGCTGCAGGATGGACTCCCTGTGTCGGCCCTGTATTGGGAACCATTCTTCTCTACGCCAGTACGACCGATTCTTTGATGAACGGTGTCTTATTGCTGGCGTTCTACTCGCTCGGGCTTGGCCTGCCGTTGTTTCTTACCGCCCTCGGTGTGGACCGCTTCCTGTCTTATTTTAAGCAGGCTCGTGCCTACTTATGGGGTGTCTCCACGGTTAGCGGGGTGCTACTCGTTGTCGTCGGGGCGATGATCTACGCCAATTCACTGACGATGATTACGAGCTTTCTGGAACGATACGGGATTGGCTGGTATCTGGGTCAGTAACGGACGGCTGGTCAGAAGCTCCAACGAGGACCAGCGTGGTTTACGGTAGTTTCCTTCTCCACACTTAGCACGCTTTGTGAGTTTTCAGGCAGTCGATTTAGCACCAGGTGCCGAGCCGACAGTTCACAAATCCCTGACGAAGCGCATTGGCGGATGGAATTTGGAGTGATCCCGGTTGAGCTGTAGCCGTGTAACCGTTTTCAATGCCGGGACGATCCGTCTGCCCAGCTCGGCCCGTTTCATTTGAGGGTGGAGCGCTTTCAGGATCGTTTGCGGTGACGATGACTGGTTCGGCACTCCCGATTTTGGCGAGTAATGCTGCGCCTTCCTTGGAATGGGAGCTGTTCGGGTATTTCTCAGCCAATAGCACGAGTTTCTCGCCGGCCCAATCGTCAGCCCCGAGATCGTGGTAACTGAGGGCGAGATAATACAAAGCCTCCGGCGCGACCGACTTGTCAGGATACTGCTTGAGAATCTTCTCGAAGCGGTGAGCTGCAGCCAGATACGACCCTCTTCGGTAATAAAACTGACCGACATACAGATGTGATTGTGCAAGAAGGTCGTGGCATTCCTGGATCTTCTGAGCCGCCTGAGCTTCATAGCGATTGCCCGGATAGTCCTTCCGCAACCGTTCGAAGGCTTGGATAGCTTTCTGAACCGGTTCTGGGTCGCGCTCGATCCCTTTTGCGCGTTTCATTTGGCTCTCGCCGATGCGGAACACGGCATAGGGTGCCAGCATGTGCGTGCGGTGAAGGTCGAGAAAGTGATTGTATTCGACGATTGCTTCGGCGTACTCCTCCTTATCGAAAAAGGCTTCACCCCGCTTCATAATGACGTTTGGATCGTAATTTTTTTCGATCTCATCTCCGAAGAATATGGATTCGTCGGTGCCGCTGAGGACTTTTTTGGCCTTGACCTCTGAATTTTTTGAGTTGCTCGAGCACGCAGACAACACGACCAGGCCTACCATGACGAACGGCAGGACAGAAATAAGGGCGTAGGATCGAGATTCCATATGTTTCCGTAAGATGATAAGTAGCCTCTCTCACTTTTTAGCAAGAGGTTCGGCCAAATGCAACGGTTCCTCTGCTTGAAGTTGACCCGTACTCCCGTGAGACCTATAATCGCGCGCGCCAGGAAAGTTTAAAACTCCCTCCGCTTTGCTGTTGCTTCGTTCTGGGACATGAAGTGCGTGGAGAGGCGTTCCCGATGCTCCGAGGACTGTCGGTTGATCGGATGAGTTGGAACTTTTTGAAGATCCTGGCAAAAGGTTGACGTGATGTTGCTATGATACGGACAAGGATCGTGGGGACAGGGTCGTATTTGCCGGAGCGTGTTGTCTCCAATCGGGAAGCTGCAGCAGCCTTGGGGATCGATCCGGAGACAGTGTCTCGGTTGACAGGGATTGCCGAGCG
>NZ_CDLUDY010000137.1:0-3725 GCF_975968855.1 Petrachloros mirabilis | reverse complement strand
TCGTCGGCTGATCATTCCCGTCAACGCACTCCTCCGCTCATCGCCTACGACGGCAGGTTCATCGCCTTTTGTAAAATCCAGTCCTGCACCCTGTCGGGAAACCACTTCACCATGAACGCACGAATTTTCGCGTCCTTCCCCACCAGATAACGAGTCTTCGGGCGTGCAGCGGTCAAGGCGTGCAACACAACTTCCACCACCGCATCGACAGGAATCGCCCGGCTGGCGGCATCTTCCACCGCTTTCTTCACGCGCTGGACCGTCGTCTCGTAGAGACGCCTGCCTTCGGCGCTGACGACGGTTTCCAGTTCCAGCGCCTGGTGTATCGACTTATTCCAGATCGGAGTGGCAATCGCGCCCGGCTCGATGATCGACACCTCGATCCCCCAGGGCCTCAACTCCATTCGCAACGCATCCGTTAAGGCCTCCAAGGCAAACTTGGAGGCAGAATACGGACCCATGACGGGAATCGTTCCCCGGCCCGCAATCGATCCCATGTTGACGATCCGGCCCCGCGCCGATCGAATCAAGGGAAGCAGAGCCTGCGTCACCGCGATCTGACCGACCACATTGACTTCCAATTGTTTCCGCAGGTGCGGGATGGGTATCAGTTCGAGCGGGCTGCCAATTGCGACACCGGCATTATTGACTAAACCGCTCAATCCTCTTTTACCAACTCGTTGTTCAACGGCCTGAGCTGCTCGAGCAATCGACTCGCTGTCCGTCACATCGAGATGGACCGGAATAATCATCGTGCCGCCGCGTTCTCTCAGTGCTTCGCCGTCCTGTACATTACGAACTCCGGCAAAGACCGTCATCCCTTGGTTTGCACACCCCAATGCGCAGGCAGCGCCGATTCCCGTCGAAGCGCCGGTGATGAGGATGAACCGTTCGACCTTCTTCTCTGACATAAACTCTCCTTTCACATCCGCGCGAATTGTAACAGAAACGTATCCCTCTTCACCTTGACAGTCCTACAGCTATCACATATGGTCAATTCGTCGGCTTTCGGTCGATGCGGTCCGAGCCAATCAGCAACGATCCCCATCTCACTGAGCAGATAGCATGTCGAAAATTGCCGTCATCGATATCGGGACGAACTCCATCCATATGGTCCTCGCCGAGGCCCTGCCAGATTTCAGCTACAAAATTCTCGACCGCTTCAAGGACATGACCAGGTTGGGCGACGGAGCCTTCACGACCCAGCAGCTCTCCCATGACGCCATGACGCGGGGGCTCGAGGTAATCAGCCGACTCGTCACACTGGCCAAGAACAAAGGGTATGACCGGATCATCGCAGTTGCCACCAGTGCGGTCCGCGAGGTGAAAAACGGAGGTGACTTCATCAAGCTCGTCGCAGAGAAGGCCGGGCTGAAAATCAGAGTCATCAGCGGGCCGGAGGAAGCCCGTCTCATCTTCCTGGGTATCAAAAACAGCGTCCCCATGACGGAGAAACCGGTCCTGGCCGTCGACGTCGGCGGCGGCTCGGTAGAACTCATGACCGGCAACCGCGACCAGATGCTCCACGCAAAGAGCCTCAAACTCGGCGCCATCAGACTTGCCGACCAATTTCTCAAACGGACCCCCCCGTCAGACGGCATGCTTCGCGCGTTGGAATCCCTTGTCGACGCGCAACTCAAGAACGCCCTCGAGTCGTTCAAGATAAATCATTTTGACAGTTTGGTCGCAACATCGGGAATGGCAGGCAATCTGGCCGAGGTCATCCATCTGAAGAGGACACAGTGTCCGTTGACACAATTGAACCTGGCTACCGTGTCCTTGAAGGAGGTGAAAGACATCGAGCAAGTCCTACGGCAGTCGACCATCAAAGAACGCCAGGCCATCCCGGGCCTTGATCCCAAACGTGTCGATACGCTCTTTCCCGCAACGATCGTCATTCGCCACCTCATGGAATTGTCAGGCCATGACAAAGTCATCCTGTGCGACAAGGCCATCCGCGAAGGCATCATCTACGACTTCATCGTCCGCCACCGTGAACGCATCAAGGCAGAAGCAGAGATTCCAGACCTGCGTCGACGGAATGTCCTCGCCCTGGCCCGCCGTTGCCAGGCTCCAGAAGTCCACAGTCTGCACGTTGCCAGTCTTGCCTTACGGCTCTTCGACCAGACCAAGCGGCTCCACGGGTTGGGCCAGACGGAGCGGGATTGGCTGGAGTATGCGGCGATCCTCCATGATATCGGCTACCTCATCAGCGAACGCCAGCACCACAAACATGCCTACTACCTGATTACGAATAGCGAACTGGGAGGCCTGACAAGTGAAGCAATCGCCGTGATTGCAAACGTCGCCCGCTACCACCGCCGCGCCATACCGCAAGCCAAGCATGACGGATTCCGGGCCCTTTCAAGGAAACTCCAGAGGACTGTTCGTGTGCTGTCAGCCCTCCTCCGGATTGCCGACAGCCTGGATCGCACACACTTTTCCGTTGTGCGCACCGTCGACGTAAAACTCGGCCGCACGATCACGATCACGGCAAACATCACCGGTGATGCACAGCTCGAGCTGTGGGCGGCAAAAGGGCGCGCCGACCTCTTTGAAAGAGTCTTCCGCCGGAAGGTACAATTCAGAATGAAGGCCCATGAGGACGCGGCATGAGCACCACGCCACCCGGACAGACAGCACCCCATCCCTACCCCGGGAAACTCATCATTGTTGAGGGAATCGACGGATCCGGGAAAAGCACGCAACTCTTGCTGCTTCACAAATGGCTCGAATCGAAAGGCCACAAGGTCTTTTTTACCGAATGGAACTCGTCCAATCTCGTCAAGAACACGACGAAGAAGGGCAAGAAGAACAAAAGCCTCACCCCGACGACATTCAGCCTCCTCCATGCCACCGACTTCGCGAGCCGGCTGTATCACGAGATTCTTCCTCCTCTCAAAGCCGGTATGATCGTCCTCGCAGATCGTTACATGTATACGGCCTTCGCGAGAGACGTCGTTCGCGGCGTCTCCTCCGAATGGGTCCGCAAACTGTATAGCTTCGCGATCCAGCCCGATATGGCCTTCTACTTCAAGGTCCCGATCGAAGTGGCCATCTCCAGGCTCCTCGGAGGAACGAGGGGACAGTTCAAATACTATGAAGCTGGAATGGACATGAACCTGAGCCAGGACCTGACCGAGAGCTTTCGCATCTTCCAATCACGCATCCTCGCGCAGTACGACAAGATCGTGGAAGAATACGGTTTGATCACGATGGACGCAACCAAGGATATCAGCGAGCAGCAGGACATCATGCGCCGTCTCGTAGGCGACAAATTGAAAGATTACAGACCAAAACGGGGAACACATGGGCGACGCTCATTATTTTGGCGACGGTTTGACGTACCTAAATCCGAGTGACCTCAAAGGCAAGCTCATTGCGATCGAAGGCACGGACGGCGTCGGCCGCTCGACACACATCGAGATGCTGCAGGAATGGCTCGAAGTGCAGGGCTACGGCGTCCTGACCACCGGATGGACGAGGTCCAATCTCATGTCGAAGACCATCGAGGTCGCCAAAGAAGGCAACATCCTCGATCGCTGGTCGCTGAGTCTCTTATACGCAACTGATTTTGCCGATCGGCTGGAGCATGAAATTATTCCGGCCCTGCGATCCGGCTTCATCGTGCTGGCGGATCGATACATCTATACGGCCTTCGCCAGAGACTTTGTGCGTGGCGGGGACCGCAAGTGGATCAGAGACGTCTTCGGGTTTGCTTTGGT
>NZ_CDLUDY010000136.1:0-16050 GCF_975968855.1 Petrachloros mirabilis | reverse complement strand
GAAAAGGCGATTCAGGAACCGAATCCGAACTACGATCCCGAGTACCAAAAGGAGGCGGTCACCTGCGCAGTCTGTCACGTTCGTGACGGTGTCATCTACGGTCCCTTTGAAGATTCCGCTGCGCCGCATCCGACGGAGTTCGATCCGAATTTTCGCACCTCGCAACCCTGCTATCGCTGTCATAACGTGGTATCGGGCCCTGCTCAATTTTACAATGTCGGACCTTGCGGCACGTATGCGGAGTATGAGGGGAAGTTTTTCATGCAGGAGCGCGGCTTCATCTGCCAGAGTTGCCATATGCCTGAAGTCGACAGGCCCGTCGCGACAAACAGCCCGATCCGCCGTGGGCGACGCCACCTTTGGCGCGGGGGGCATGACCCGGACATGGTTAAACGGGCTGTAGCGGTGCAGGTCAAGGCGGATTCGACTTCCCCAAAACCCGGTGATCGGATTGGTTTCACATTGACATTGATCAATGCAGGGGCCGGCCACAAGGTTCCCACCGGCGATCCGGACCGGTTCTTTACAGTGGAATTTTTAGTCGAGGATCAGGAGGGGCATGTGTTGGAGAAACAGACATCCACGATGGGGCGCTGGATCATGTGGCAGCCGGCCATTGTAGAGTTGTATGATAACCGTCTGCTGCCGTTGGCAAGCCGGGAATATGAGTTTTCGTATCTGATTCCCGACAAGGCGGAGGGCTTGAAACTCAAGACGCTGGTGAAGTACCACATTCTGACGGACAAGCAGCATGAGATGCTGCAGACCAAGTATGGACTATCGGGCAATGATCCCTATCGATACAGCGTGTATGAAAAAGAGTTTCCTCTGTCCGACGAGCTGAAGACGGCCCTGGAAGAATCAAGCCCGCGGATGGCGGCATTTAACCGGCGGCCTGAGGAGAACAGTTGTCGAATGAAAGCAGAAGGCTGATCGTTGACAATCCAGATTGCGTCACAAGAGGAACAACATGGAACACCCGTTATTGATCGATTGCGAAACCCTGCAGGGCCGATTGGGCAAACCGGACACGGTTATCATCGATGTGCGCGGCAAGGCTGCCTATGAATTCGGCGGCCACATTCCCGGCGCGGTCCATACGACATGGCATGACTACAGTGACCCCAATGCAGTCGCCAAGGGGGTGATCGACCCAGACATGAAACGTATGGAGCAGAAGATCCGGGCGCTCGGGATCAATGACGACAGCCAGGTCGTGATCTATTCGAACCCGTTCGACAACTGGGGGGACGAAGGCCGGATGTTCTGGATGCTGGAGTATTTCGGGCACCGGAATCTTCGCATCCTCGACGGCGGCTGGGTGAAGTGGATTGATGAACGGCGGCCGTTTGAACACGGACGGGTGACGCCGAATCCTGGAACATTCAGGGCGAAGCCGGCATCCCGTGTCTTGACCACCAAGGAGGTTCTGAAGGCTCTTGTGAAGAAGCCTCATCCCGATACCGTTATCGTCGATGCGAGAAGTCTGGAAGAGTATCTGGGAAAGGAAGTTTCAGGTATTCCCCGTCCCGGACATATCCCTTCCGCCATCCATCTGGCATGGAACGGTTTTCTCAATAAGGATGCCACGGTCAAGGATCTTTCCACCATCCGGGCCAGTCTCGAAGAAAAGGGGTTGGAACCGGAGAAGGAAATTATTTGCTATTGTACCGGTGGAGTACGGTCGGCATGGCTGTACTTCGTCTTGAAACTCGCCGGCTACCAGAAGGTGAGTAATTACCCCGGTTCGTGGTGGGAATGGAGCAGGGACTTTGCCTGTCCCGTCGAGAAAGACTTCACAGGGCTACAAAAAGTTTTGGGTGTCGAAGCTCCCGCACGGCCTTCTTGACAGTAAAAAATCGGCTATGTAAGGTGGGCGTAACTTCGTGTGATTGAAAGAGATTTTAGCTGAGTTTCACGAACTAACCAATTAAAGGAGGCAACTATGACGAAGACCTTCCAACGCGGACTTTTGGCAGTAGCTGCGATGGCACTGCTTGGGATGCCGCTGGTCGCTCAGGCTGACAACAAACACGTGAGCGAAGCCATAGAGCATGCGAAGGAGGCCGTTGAACATGGGAAGAAAGGCCATGCAGATGCAGTGGTGAAGCATGCGGAAGGCGCGCTCAAGCACGCCGAGGCCGCAGGGATCAAGAACCCGCATCTGGATGAGGGGATCAAGCACCTGAAAGAGGCCATTGAGCATGGTAAAGCCGGACATGCCGACGTTGCGGCCGAACATGCAGAAGGTGCAGTCACTCATCTATCGGAGGTTAAGTAGGTTTTTCCCACAAGACAGGGCAAGGGGCGCGAGGTAACGAATGAGTGGCCCGCGCTTTCTTGCCCGTTTCCCCTAGCCCCGCGAATATCATTCTGGCCCGAATTCTTATGCGTGTAGGGTTCTACCAAAACAGTCCGACGTTTGGGCACGTTGCAGAAAATCTAGATCGGATTGAGTCCAAGATAAATGAGACTGAGGCCGATCTCCTCGTGTTGCCGGAACTCTGCGCCTCCGGTTACCAATTTGTGTCGCAGGACGAGGTGCAGGAGTTGGCAGAACCGGTTCCAGAAGGTCCAACTACCAAGCGGCTGCTCGATGTCGCCAAACAAAAGCAGATGGTTATCGTGGCCGGATTACCGGAGCAGTCTGGTTCGAACTTCTACAACTCAGCTGTTGCCGTCGGTCCTCAGGGTTTCATCGGGTGCTACAGGAAGACGCACTTGTTTTTCGAAGAGACGATTTTTTTTACTCCTGGTGATACAGGATTCCATGTGTGGGACATCGGCCCAGCGAATATCGGTGTTATGATTTGTTTCGATTGGTATTATCCGGAAGCTGCCCGCACGCTGGCGTTGAAGGGCGCGGACATCATTTGTCATCCCTCGAACTTGGTCCTGCCGAACTGTCCCGATTCCATGCCGGTCCGTTGCCTAGAGAATCGTGTCTTTGCCATCACATGTAACAGGACAGGAAGTGAACTGCGAGGGGGGAAGGATCGATTGACGTACATCGGGACTAGTGAAGTGGTTTCCCCTAGTGGGGTGATTTTGCATCGAGCACCACGGGATCAGGAAGAACTCTGCGTCGTGGAAATCGACCCAGCCGAAGCCCGCAACAAATCCGTGACCAGGTTTAACGATTTGCTTCGCGATCGTCGCGAATCGTTGTACCGCTAAGCCTTTCACCATTTTCGTCTTTTTCAGGCTGCTTGCGTGTCGTGCTCCGGCAAGATAGGATGAGTAATATGAACGTTCCCTTCAAAACCCCGTTAGGGAAAGGCATCTTCCTGGTTGCCGCTCCGAGCTTGCGCGATCCGAATTTCCGTCAGGCTGTTGTGTTGGTGTGTGAACATGGAACCGAGGGTGCGTTGGGGGTCGTTGTCAATCGTCCCACCGCTATGTCGGTTTCTGAAGCATTGCCGCAGGTTCCTGTTCTGGAGGGCCAGCGGCATGTGCTGTTTGCCGGAGGACCCGTGCAGCCAAATCAGGTGATGCTGCTGTACCGATTGGACCAACTGCCGGAAAATTCTCACCACGTCTTCGACGGTGTCTGTCTCGGCGGGGACATGGAATTGGTAGATAAGATCTTGACTACGGAACAGGGACATGAAGCATTTCGTGCCTATGTTGGATATTCCGGATGGGGGCCAGGACAGTTGGAGAACGAAATGAAAACTGGTTCATGGATCACCATGCCCGCTGACCCAGCCATCGTCTTTGAAAAGGATCCGGCCAAGGTCTGGTCCGATATCGTCAGTAAGTTGGGTGAGGAATACCGAGTGTATGCGGATATGCCGTTCGATCCTTCCTTAAACTAGCTCAGCCAGAGCCTCAGGCACGAGGCGAAAGGTTTTGTTCCCTCTGTCCTATTGCCGCAGACCTCGTATCCCTTGCCATCCTTTCCTATCGTTCGATTGCGGAGCTCTTGTACAGAATGATACCCTCGACCAGTGTCGACGCGATCAACCGGCTTGCCTTTCCGGTCCCTTCTCGTGAATCGTATCGCGGACGCCTGCGGGGCCGGTGGCCTTTCCGGCATTACAGTCAGCTGTACGGATAATAAGTCGGAATCCAAGCTCGAAAAACTCTCGCTGCTAATGATAAGGCAGATCGGTGACATGAATTTTAACGCCATTGCACATGAGCATCCTGGGTCTAGCACAGTTTTCCAACCACGGTAGAGGAGCGCATGAATCAATCAGGAACACCGAAACCCAGTGCGAAGGCATTGCTGAAAAAATTGCACGAGCGGCCGCAAATGCCATTGGCCGATTGGCTGCAAGCTCCAGCGCATGTCCATTACAAAGCTTTTCGCATGTCCGATCCACCGGAACAGCGGGAAGCGAGCCGTGAGGAATTCTTGTCCTGTCTCGCCGCATTCTCCATTTCCAGAGAAGAGACAGTGCTGCGTGAAACATTCGGCTACGGCATCAAGGAGGCGGCGAACGGGGAACGGCTGATCGTCATCTGGCAGTCGCACACAGAATATTACAATTATCAGATCTGGCATGTTCCTGTTTCAGGAACAACCCCTCTCGCGTTCGGGCCGGTGACCTTTCCCGGCTACAAGTTTCCTGTCGAACCCTTGGGAAATGAGGTTTGCCGGTTGGACATTCTGCTCTCGGCCAGCCTCCTTCCTGCTCGCGAACAGATACGAGGGCTGTTCCCTGGGCCGATTCTGTACGGGAGCAGGATTTTTGACGGAGACACAGCTCTCCTTACCAGCTTTACGCCCGACGAGCAGGGGCGGGAGCGCTACTGGGTCAGTGTCGGATCCCCCGTCACGCAGTCCTCTCGTCTAAAAGACATCGTAGATGCGATCGTGCGGATCGAAACGTATTACCACCTGTTGCTCATGCAAAAGCCTCTTTTTTCTGCTGCGATCGATCAAGTCTACAAGTTTGAGCAAGTGCATCTAAAGCAGCGGGAGATCATCTCTGGTCACATCGCGCACGCGGATTCGCAGACCTTGCAACGTTGGCTGAATACGTTGACACAGGACTTGCTCAAGACGAACCGGATGGCGGGAAAACTGCACTTTGAGCTTTCAGCTTCGCTGCCATACGACAAGATCGTGCACACGACATTGGCATCATTGACCGAGAAGCCGCTCGAATCTTATAGGCCAGTTTCAGACTATGTGCTCAGCGGCATCACTGGGGTTGCAGAGGGCTATCAGCAATTGCTTAAAAGAATCGATACGTTGCGAGGGGGATTTGAGGGGATTATTTCAATTATTCGGGCTCGTGTTGATCTGATCCTTGAAGGGCAAAATCTCACCCTCTTACAGAGCGTTGATAAAACGACGAAGAGCCAGGTGATTCTCCAGCATACGGTCGAAGGCTTGTCTGTGATCGTCATTGCCTACTATTTGGCCGGTCTGGCCGGTTATGTTTTCAAAGGACTCCACGAGGTCGGCTTTTTGCAAAATTTCAACATCGCTTCAGCGATTTTCGTGCCGATTGCCATCGGCCTCGCGTTTGTCATCACGACATTCAGCAAGAAGTATCTGCACAAGAAGTTGACCGGCAAGGATCAGGCAAAGATACCAAATGATCCCGAGGCGTGACGGGGCGAAGCGCGGTTGAAGAATCAAACGGCAAGAACGTGAGTCAGGAATCGTCCCGTTTGCGATCCCCCAATCTTCGCCACCTGCTCGGGGCGTCCTTCGGCTACAATTTGTCCGCCCGCCGAGCCCCCTTCGGGTCCTAAATCGATAATCCAATCAGCTGATTTAATGACATCTAGGTTGTGTTCCACGACGACGAGCGTATTCCCGGCGTTGACAAGCTTGTGGAGGATGGTGAGGAGCTTTTTTACGTCGTCCATGTGCAGACCAGTGGTCGGTTCGTCCATGATGTAGAGCATCCCGGGGGAGTGGCTTCGACCTTGCCGGTGCCCGTAACCGCTTGTCGTGAGTTCCGCCGCGATCTTCAGCCTCTGGGCTTCCCCGCCTGATAGTGTTGTGGCCGACTGACCTAAGCGCAAATAGCCGAGGCCTATTGACGATAGCAGATGCAGCCTTTCTTGCAGCTTTGGCGTTCCTGTGAAGAAGGACAGTCCTTCGTCAACGGTCATCCCAAGCACGTCCGAAATCGTCCTGCCGCGAAAGCGAATGTTCAAAACCGCCGGCTTGAAGCGTTTTCCTTCACAGACTTCGCAGGGCGCGTAGATATCCTCGAAGAAATACATCTCCAACTTTTCGACGCCGCTCCCTTCGCAGCGTTCGCATCGCCCTCCCGGCGCGTTGAACGAAAAATGTCCCGGCGAGAAGCCTTGCCGTAAGGCTTCTCGTTCCGAAGCAAAGAGCCTGCGGATTTCATCAAATGCTTTCAGATATGTGATAGGGTTCGAACGAGGTGTGCGACCAATCGGCTGCTGATCAATCAGTCTCACACCCTTAAGATGTTCGATGCCTTTGATCGCTTTGAACTTCCCCATCGGGAGAGACTCGACGCGGAAGGCCCGCGCTAACGCCCTGTACAACGTATCTTCAACGAGGGTACTCTTACCGGAACCGGAAACGCCGGTGATGCAGATCAACATGCCGAGGGGGAAGCGAACGACAAGGTCTTTCAAATTGTGTTCGCTGGCGCCGGCGATGACGAGGATCTTTCCATTGCCGGAACGACGCGACTTCGGAAGAGGGATCTGCTCTTCTCCTCTCAGATAGCGGCCGGTCAGGGGGCGGCGGTCGCGAACAAATTCCTCGGTAGGGGCAGCACAGACGATCTCGCCCCCTTTTTCTCCTGAATGCGGGCCGAGTTCGACAATGTAATCGGCCGCCTCGATCATCCGGCGGTCATGTTCAACGACGACCACGGTGTTGCCGACTGCTGCGAGGTCCTTTAGGATTCCGGCCAAAAGATCCGTATCGCGTGCGTGGAGGCCGATCGTCGGTTCGTCGAGGACGTACAGCGTACCGACCAGTCTGGCACCGAGTTGATTGGCGAGTGAGACGCGTTGCGCTTCTCCCCCGGAGAGGGTCTTGGTCTGTCTGGCAAGGGTGAGGTAGCCTAGCCCGACTCTGAGGAGAAAGCCGAGCTTGTCTCTCAGCTGCCGGAGTACATCGGAGGCAACGTGTTCGTCAAACCGACATAATCCAAGTGAGCCGAGCCATGTCAACACCCCGTCGATCGTCAGTTCTGTGACCTCGTGGATGTCCTTTCCACCGATCTTCACGAAGCGGGCGTCTGGTTTGAGCCGGCTCCCGTGGCAAGTCGGGCAATCGAACGGGGTGCGGTATCTGCTGAGCAGCACGCGCACGTGGAGTTTGTACCGCTTGCCTTCCAGGTATTCGAAGAAATCGTCGATGCCGTCGAACGACTTGTCTCCCTTCCACAGCAAGTCCTGAGTCTCCTTGGGGAGCTGTCGGTAGGGAATGGTGATGTCGATACCATGCCGCTTCATGGCGAGAAGCATCTGCTTCTGCCACCAATCGGTTCCCGGCTTGCTCCATGGTTCGATCGCCCCTTGCACGAGCGATTTGTTCTGGTCGGGAATGACGAGATCCGGGTCATATCGCAACACGTTCCCGAAACCTTTGCATTCGGGACAGGCACCGAGCGGATGGTTGAACGAAAACAGTATGGGACGAAGCGGCTCGAACCTTCTCCCGCAACTCTGGCAGAGAAAGCTGGTGCTGTAGGTTTGCGTTCCGTGTCCGATAACCTCCGCCGCGCATCGTCCTTCTCCCTCGCGGAAGGAGGTTTCAATGGCTTCTGTGAGACGGGAGCGATTGTCGTTCCTGAGCACAAGGCGGTCCAGCACCACATAGACCGTGGTTTGTCCGGTCAGGGAGCGGGGCGGCGTCTCGAGGAGATCGATGATTTCCTCGCCGGCTTTGATTCTAGTAAATCCTCTCGTGAGGAGTGATCGGATGAAAACCGCTTCCATTTTCACCGAGGGAGCGGCGAGTGGAAACATAACCATTGCCCGCGCTTCTGTAAATCGCTTCAAGAGGTCGTCAGCGACCGTATCGGGATGAAAGGCCCGGGCTTCTTCTCGACAGTCGGGGCAGGTCGGGTTGCCGATCTTGGCGAACAACAGACGGAGCAGGTCTGCGATCTCCGTTGTCGTGCCGACCGTTGAACGAGCTGTCCGGACCTGATTCTTTTGCTCGATGGCGATGGCGGGGCGGACGTTCAGGATGCGGTCGACATCCGGACGTGAGACTTTATCGAGAAACATGCGAGCATAGGTCGAGAGCGATTCCACGTAGCGCCACTGGCCTTCTGCGAAAAGTGTGTCAAACGCAAGCGAGGATTTTCCAGATCCTGACAATCCAGTGATTGCCGTGACCTTGTTGTGAGGAATGCGGAGCGAAATGTTCTTGAGGTTGTTCTGGCGTGCGCCCTCGACGATCAACTCGCTGTGACGCGATTCGCTATGAATTGTCTTGGACATGACGAATCACTCCATGTGGAGGACCGGCCATCGTAGCAAGGAGGGTGAGGCGGTTCAATGAGGAGATATGGCAGACTGGGTTCGGGCATAGTTTCGTTGAGAAATCCGGTTTGGCTTGGGGATTCCACCGACGGGTGAGAATATGGTGCCTTCAACTGGTGGAGGAAGAGTAATTCTTATGACACAATCATCACAATCGGCCGATTATCTGGATATCGGTCGCCAATTAGCCGGGTTGCTTGGCTTGAGCCTGGAAGGCCCATCCGGAATTGCCCTGAAAGAGTTGGCCCGGGCCTACGATCCTTCCGCAAACGAGGCCCGGATCAGTGCAGAAGTCTTCTTGTTCCACAAGTATCTCCTCGTCCAAACCTGCGTTGGTATGTTCCCCAAAGCTCAGGTAGAGCGTGTCATCGGTGGATTGTTTGCGGTGCTCAACGAGCGCGCCTCAGGGCTCGAAGTCAGTCAGGAAAGACAGGCCGCCATGGAGCAGATGTGGCAGATGCGGGCCAAACAATTCGATGGTCCCTTTACGGCCGATCGGGAGCATTTTCTCGATGAGGCGAGTGGCGGCGTGTATTGGAAACAATCGATTGTGCAGTTCTGCCAGAATGTGCGGGCCGTCGATAACCCACCAGACATTTGGGCCGGCGGCGAAGGTCCCTCCCACAAGGCCAGCTGGAGCGTGACAGATACCATCGATCGTCTCGTTTCTGAGATGAGCGAGATAAGCAAGCAACACTTCGGCCACGCAGCCTGAATTCTTCCTCGAAGAGCTTGCCGTGCAAACATGAGCGGACATCGCAGACACACGCACTCTGTTCAGACGTCGCTTCGTATCTGGTATAGCTTTGACACCGTATTCGACGAGAAGGGTAAGGCAGCCGAGATCGATTTCGCTGTGGAACGGAACTCCTTATTCGTGCGCTGCCCGCTGGGGGAGGGGATCAAGACGTGCGGGGCGTCAGCGGATGGCAAGCTTCACGAGGCCCACGCAGCCCATGTAGAGAGCCATGGAAAGGGCCATGGCCGGCCAGAAGCCGAAGCGTGGAACCCCCACAATCATGGCTGTCACGTAAACCAGCCAGGGCGGAACGAACCAGAGCAGATTTTTCGCGTAAGCGACGATCGGTTCGTTGCCGCCATTGAGATACAACAAGACAAATGTCGCACCGGTGATAGCAGGAAAAGTGCTTGCAAACGCCGCGAGGAATGAACGTCCTTGTGAACCGAGATAAGTGGAGAGGGTCACGATCGCCCCTCCCAACAGAAAATACACCGTGTATTTCACGAGATCGTTCACCGGCATCCCTCCTTACTCTCCTCGAAATGCATCCAGCGCTTCCTGCTCAAGTAGATCGCCCTGCCCCGTATACCGAGGCGAAAAGTGAAAGACAACAAGGTCTCTCACTTCAGCTTTTCTTGCCAGGTTTCCCGCCTGTCTTGCTGTCAGATGATAACGATCGCGCGCCTTCTCGGCATCGACCTCCAGATAGGGGGCTTCGCAATAGAACAGGTCGGCGCCTTTAGCCAGGGCGAGAATCTTGGCTTCGTTGTCTTCATCAAAACGGGTGTCGACCACATACACGATTTTCTGGCCCCGACTGATTGTGAGAAACCGTTCTTTGAACTCTCCCAGGACGAATTTCCGTTCATCTTTTCTGTGTTCGTCATAGAGGGTTGCTGTGAATAGGAAATCATCCGGCCTCCCTCCCCAGACATACTGCTTCACGTCCTTGAGCCAGGCTCCCACCGGCAGACCGGCCTCGTGCAGCCTCTGCTTGTTCACGTTGATGTGGAACTGTTCCTCCAGAGAGTAGGCGAAGGAGGGAATTCGGTGGTTCAACGCTACCGCCTTGACAGTGAACATCGGGTCCTCCAATACGGTGAAGATACCTGTAGCGGGCGCCCTGGAAAGTGAACGTGTCGGCTGGTCGGCGCGTTGAAATCCGCTTGTTGCCTGGAAGAGCGCCTGCCGAGTTTCTGAGGCGTGAAACTCCCAGACTTCGATGGTCAGGGGGTAGCCATCGACCAGATTCCAGGTATAGCCACGAAGTTTCCCTTGCACGTTATCGATCAGGCCCGGCGGTCCGTATAGGCGCAACGTCTTCCCGCGCCCGAGCGCCACGCGCGCAACCGCGTCGAATCCGATGAAGTGGTCCATGTGGGTGTGGGAAATAAAGATGTCGGTCGCCCGCAGCAGACGGGTCGGACCGAGCGTATCGTTGTGCCCGAGGTCGAACAGGAGGGCCCGTTTCGACCAGCGGATTTCCACATAAACACCCGGATCGCCGAAACAGTCGTTGACGAGATAACTGGAGAACGAAGGGTTCATCGTTCGGTCAGTCCATCAGCGCATAGCGGACCACACTATACATCATGATCACTTCGACTGCATGGGCGACGATTGTTGCGTAGAGATTACCTGTTCGAGTCACGATCACCCCCCAGACGAGTCCGTCCCAGATTGCAATCCAATGTAAGTGCTGGAAGGTCCGAGTCATAAACGGATCGAAGGCAAATACGAGCGAGCTGATCGCGACGGCGAGCGGGGAGAGACGGTGAAGGACTTCCGATTTCCAGAGAGAAGATTCGAGGATCGCCAGCCGTTGCAGAGTGAAACCGCGGAAATTGATTTCGACGAAACAGGCGATAATGATGATGAACCAGGGGACCATAATAAGGAGAGGCACCTTGGCATGTGGCGTTTCTTTCAGGAAGGAAATGTCGTAACCGAGTGAGGGGACGACCGATAGGATGGCGAATGTGTTGAGCGTACCGAGAATGAATCCAGTGAAGAGTCCAAGCCTGATTCCAGGGAGAAAATTTTCTCGCGACAAACCTAGTCGAGCGGAAATGGGCTGGTTATAGACTGCCCAAAGTGCCAAGGCGAAATAGCCCAAGATTTGGGGAGCGAATTGAACGAGCAGCTGGTCCTGCCAGTATTCAGGTAGGGCGTAGTAGTTGAGTGTGGCGGCGATGGGGAGCAGCGCCAGGGCTGCCCCCCGTTCCTTATCCTGAGTCGTCCTTGAAGGGGGAGCTGGCCCAGGCGACATGGGAAGCCGTTATTGCAACTGCAAGTTGTACCGGTCCAACGTAGTCGCTTTGTGCCGGGACAGGTTGGAAAGCGACTTGTTGTAGTCCACGATCGCGCGCAACTCGTTACCTTGAGCCGTGGCCAGGTCGCGTTGGAAGTCGAGCACGAATCGGGTCGTGCTCAATCCGACTTTGAGCCGTTCCTGTTCGGCCTGGAGCTGCTTCTCCGCCATGATGCGAGCGGACCTGGTCGTTTCGATCCGTTTGAAGTCCGTTTGAACGCGCCGAACCGCTTCTTTCACGCCGACGATGATCTGCTGGCGGACGTTTACTAAGGCGGCTTCTGCGTTCTTTCCTTCCAATTGGCGACGGTTGTAGGTGCTCCAGGCTGAACGGTTCCCCAAGGGATAGCTCAGGACCAAACCCGCTCCGTAATTGTAGAAATCACCGCTGAGATTGCGATTCAAGGAGTCGCCGTAGTCGTTCCCGAGGCCCGCCATCCCCATGCTGCCTTGGAAGGAGAGAGTCGGGAGGAGCTGATTCTTGGCGAACTTGGTGTTCAACTCGCTCGTTTCAATGTTTTTCTTGGCCTGTACGATTTCCGGCCGCTGCTCAATGGCAATATCGATCGTTTCTTGCAGGCTGATCGGTTCCAAGGCGACGACCGGTTTATCCGTAGGCGTCAGCCGCACGTCGAGACGAAGTTCCTCTTCGCCAGGATTTAAGAGGCGCCGCAGTTGATCTTCCTGATCGCGAATCGCTTTCTCTGCAACCAGAACCTGCTCGACTCGTGAGGCGACCGCCGCTTCAGCCTGAAGTACGTCGACGATCGACATGATGCCGGCCTTGGCCTTGGCCCTGTTGCTGGCCAGCAGTTCCTGCGCGGCTTTGTGGGCCGCTTCTGCGACCTTCAAGTTGTCCTTGGCGAACACGAGCTCCCAGTAGGTCTGCTCGACCGTGGCCAGAACGCTCAGCACACGGTCGCGAAAGATATGCTCCTCGACCATCGCGTTGTTCTGCGCAATTTTGATGAAGGTCTTGTTGACGTCGACGCCTGCATTGCGGAGCAGTGGTTGCGTCAGTGTCAGTGCAAGACCTCCCGTCCAGGAGGGATTGAACAGAAAGCCTGAAGCGACATCCTGATTCACGTTCATCCTGGCAGGGCTGTAATTGAGATCGACGTTTCCGCCTGTGATCAAATTTGTTGTGGCATCGAGCGTGACAGAATGGCTGCGTTGATCGAACGTGGTGATGTCGTTGAGCGCTCCGCCAGTGCCACCGAAGACCGGCCTGTTCAATGGGTTCACCGTGCGATTGTACTGTCCGTTCACGCTCAAGGTCGGATCGAACTTGGCTTGCTCGACAACGATATCTGTCAAGCGGCTCTCTTTCGTTTGTCTGCTGATTGAAATGTCGAGATTATTCTGCAGGGCTCGAAGCGCGGCTTCAGCGAGGGAGATCGTTTCCCGTCGTTCCTTTGATTGTGCGTTCAGGTCCTCGCCCGCGTCAGCGGCTCTTGCATCCAAGAGGCATCCGATTCCGGTGATGCAGAACAATCCAACCCAGACTGTTGCGGTCTTCCAATGGTTCATGTTGCCCCCCTTGATCGACAAGGAAACACACTCCGTACTATAATGAGTTTGTACGAGCCTGTCATGGACTTCTAGAGATGAGGAACTATCGAGTCGGTTTTGCCGGCGGTGTTCTGTTTGTTTGCAGCTTGACGTTCAACTCACCGTCATTCGGGCAGCAAACGATCACGAGTGTCCGTTCATTCGATGGGGGAGTGGCCCCTTTATTCAATCTGACCGGTCCGGCCAACCTTTACATCGACAGCCAGGGCACACAGGGATTCCTCGCTACGCCCGGTAGCAATTTCGAATCGTTCAGTTTTCGCAATCCCACCACCGGCCAGGCCTGGAGCGGCGCGGTTACGACTTTGGGACCGCAGCTCTCGATCGGCTTGATTCAGGGGGCGAACCAAGTCGGCTCTCCTCTCGTGCTCCCAGGTCCGCCGCGGCGGACGCCTCCGTTGTTGCCGATTCAGTCCACCCTTATTGACATCGACGACATTCCATAAATTCAGGCTAGAGGCAAGAAGCAAGAGGGTAGAGGCGCAAGGATAATAACCTTGGACCAATGAACCATCCGTTGCTTATTGCCTCTCGCGCGTAGCCTGTGTCACTGTTTATTGGCCAGTTGCCAGGCTGATGCTAAAACGTACTGGGCGACGGCCCGCAGAATTTCCGAGTCGATGGTCTCGACCGTATCGGTTGGTTGATGGAAGTGAGGATGTACACCGCCGCTGACCACTGTGATGGTGGGAATGCCAGCCTCTTTGAAGGGAACATGATCGCCCCCCGGAAAGTAACCGTACACATCGAGTTTGTCGGAAAGTCCTGCCAGTTGCCCGATTTCCTGCGCGACGATCTTCTCGAATCCGGTGACACCAACTGTCAGTCGGCCGTTTCCAACCCCCGCATGGTCCACATTGATCATGCCAATCGCATTGGAGAGGGGAGTAATCGGTTGCGTGACGTAGAGCCTGGAGCCCAAAAGCCCCTGTTCTTCTCCGCTAAAAGAAATAAAGATGACTGATCGTTTCGGTGCTATTGGGGCCAGAGCCAGCACGCGGGCGACTTCTAGCAGCACGGCTGTGCCGGAGGCGTTGTCGTCGGCTCCTGCGAAGAGGAGCCCCGCCTGTGAGCCGAAATGGTCACGATGAGCGCCGATGAGAACCGTTTCCTCGTTGCCAGGCGAAGAGCCCCTGATCATGGACAGGATGTTGAAGAGAGTTCCAGGCTCGACCAGGCTGGTCCATTGGAGGTGCGCGGTCGCGTTCGTCTCGACCGAATGAGATGAGCCTGTGCGATTAATCTCCTCTTGTAGGCTTCGGAGCTCTTGCCCTTTCCCATTATCGTTGGCCAGGATCGCTTCCGCCACGCTCGTACTGATCCATGCACCAGGTATTTGATGGTCCGTCGGCATGGTTGAATAAAATGCAATCGGGGATCCTGTCACTCCCCGTCGCTGTTCGTATGCGGTAAGGATCGGTCCGGTAGCGGTCACGTACGCTGCTGCGCCGTGTTTCTTGGCAATCCGTACTTTATCGGCATGGGACACTGATCCACGGTATTGTTCTGGCTTGCCGCGAAGGAAAAGAACGATCTTGTCCCGGACATCGATGCCGGCATAGTCGTCAGTGTTATGCGAGGGATCTGAAAGGCCATATCCAACGAACACGATTTCGGCTCGAACGTTGGCGGAGGGGGAATCGAGAACGGGGAGAAAATCAGTGCCTCGATGAAGTGGTTGGTGCCTGTCTGGTAGTAACAAGGTCAAGAACGCATCGCTGCCGATGATTGTTGTGGCAACGGCGGTAGACTGTTTCCACGCCTCCTGCGGGAACAAACTGGCTTGGTTTTGTTCCGAAGAGGCTACGGAGCGTTGGAATCGTAATTCGTCGAAGCGCTTGGCGACGAACGATGCGGACTCTTCGTCCTGGGGACTTCCTGTTTGGCGGCCTCGATATGTCGGGCTACTCAGGGCTCTAATATCAGCTAACATCCTGTCCGGTGAGATATATTCGCGCGCGGTTGTCAGCCAGTTTCCGTCCGAAACGGAGCCGTCGACCGACGAGTCGGCGGAAGCATTCGTAACGAGGCTGACGAAAAGGGAAGCAGAAAGTGCAATCGCGATCAAAAGTTTCATAACAGCGGGTGTTCTTTACAGCAGGTCACTATAGCATAAGCATAGGGTGCACTTTTTTTCGCCCGAGCCCCTCATGTTTTTCGATATGCCGTCCCGAGTGGTAGATTGCATGGACAAGGCTCTTCTCTTTTATCGATAAGGAGCTGTATTATTACGGCCTTGCAGGCGGACTGTCAGGTTGTGTCTTTCGGGGAGGGCGGCGTTTTTTTGGGAGCCTTGATGTAGGGAGGGAATGGTGGCGGCGGGTGATACTTCAAAAGGGATTTACGATCATCTTTACCGGCGGTTCTTCGAGAACCGCGAAACGCATAGGGGGTATGATTTTCAGCACGCCCCTGGAGGAAGTATACAGCCACCAGCCGTAACGTTTCGCGAAAAGCTGCGGTGGTGGACATTGGATCGCTGGCGCCGGAGAAAACAGATCTTGTCCGAACGCGATAGGCTCCAGAGAGAAATTCTTGATATCGGGAAACGTCCGGCTTGAAGATCACAATCAGCCCGGTAGGGAGTAGCGCAGGGGGTCGCCTTGTTCCCGACGTAGTTTTCGAGGGCTCTCGGTCAACAGTAATTCTGTGAATGCAAGACAGGTTGCTCAGCTCACTTACCAAAATATTCTATGAATTCCGGCATCTTACAGGTCATCAATTCTCTATTTTGCTTAGGAACTGCTCTCGTTATGTCTCAGCTAATTAAAGGATATAGTGTGGAGAGGTGGTCGTTCGAATCTAATGTTAGGCTTGCAATTGCTTTCTTCGTGCGGTAAAGTCCAGCCGTGTACCGCTGCGAAAGGCCTGGTGGTGGTGCAGCAGAGAGTGACAAGGCCTGATACTTGATGTTGTTTTGGTTCTGCCCGGGGAACTGATCGGAAGCCAGACCTGAGTCGCCACTGTGTTTGCGTCT